>JBFGKR010000037.1:0-10505 GCA_041576575.1 Arenicellales bacterium
GTGTCGTTATTCAGTAAGAGAAGGTATTCGCCGCGGGCTTCGCGCGCGGCTGCATTGTTCATGGCCGAGTAGTTATAGGGGTGGGGATAGCGCAGCACGCGTATGTTGTCGCGTGTGGAATCCAAGTCGGTCAAATATTCCAGCGCTTCGGGTTCACTGGTGTTGTTGTCGACAATGAGGACCTCGTAGTTGGGATATGTGGTGTTTTCCAGCAGACTGTCGACACAGGTTTTCAGATATCGAAATTGGTCTTTTGTGGGTATGAGGATCGACACCATTGGCTTCTGAGAATGTCGGTATTCGACGAAGTAACTCATCGGGACCAAACCATGTTGCACCTCGGCGGCTACTCCGGCTCGGCGCAGATGCGCGATCAAAACCTCCTTTCCGGCCTCCTGCCGCAGTGCGGCATCGGTCATCACGTCGTTGGCGTCGAGGCGGTGATAAAGCATCTCTGCGATATGCCCGATCGCCCCTTCTCCGAAACGCTCCAGCAGGCGGAAAACGACGTCGTAATTCTCTTGACCACCGCGTTCAACGAACCCTCCCACTGCTTCCAGGGCGCGCCGATTGAGTAAGCAGAATGAGCCCGGATAGGGCGTTGACCGGAGTAAATCCAAGTTGAAATCGGGTTTAAATCGTGGACTATGGCGCCGCCCATGATCGTCGATCCGGTCCTCATCCACATAGATGAATTTCCACTCCGGACGAATGTTGATGTAGTCCACACACGAAAAAAGAAGGTGGGGCTCGAAGCGATCGCCTGCCTCCAACAGCGCCACCCAATCTGCGCCGGTCTCACGAATCGCGCGATTGACCTGCTCGGTTACGTCACCGTCGGCGCGGATCCATTCCAACATTTCCAATTCCTCGAACGCCGGATCCAGACACGGGCTGGCCGCAAACACCGTTAAACCCCAGGCTCTATAGAGCTGTTGGCCCAGGCATTCGATGGTATCGGCAAGCAGCGATTCCTGGCCCGGCTGCACGACAACGATCAAGTGCATCGACGGTTGAGAACTCCACGTAGTTAGCATGCGCTCCGCCATGAGCTGGCCCTGGCTCTCGTTCAGCGCGTGCTTGTTGATCCATTGCTGATAGGGTTTCTCCAGTGCCGCCGCATAGCGCGCCCCCTCATCGACGGCAGCAACCTGGCATACGCGAAAGTAGGCCCTGTCCAGCTCGGAAATGGAGTCGCGCCGATCCGCAGCGTGATGCGTCATCAGTCCAAAGACATCTATCGCCAAACTCTCCAATTCGCTTTGCTGCTCCTTCGATGCGGTGTCGATGTGTCGATGATGCCGAAGCTGAGGTTTCAGAAAATCTTCGATTTGTTCCGCCACACAGCTTGTCGGTGGCGCCAATCCCAACCCCAGACGACCGTTGATTCTACACACAGTGCTTCGCCAATCCGCTAACAGATCGTCGTAGCGCACTATCACACGCCGCTCGGATCGGGTCTCCCTCTCGACCTCCAGTACGTGCAGCAACCACAGTTGTATCGACTTCGCCGTATCGAAACCGTCACGCGCGTGAAGAGATGCGGCCACTTCGAACGGATGACGGATCGAAATCACGAAGCTCGGCCGTACATCCAACGCGGGCAACACGCTGCGCCAAAGCGGTACTAGTCGGCACAGTCTCGGATCTTTGATCCCCCAGATTGTGGACGAGCCGAATTCTCGATCGAGTGTCGCAACTATCTGATCCAGGATCGGTTTAATTAATTCGGCATTCGCGTCGACCCTCGGCACGGGGTTCGGCGAATCCCACTGCATACCCATCCCCGCCAGCAACGCGTCGTTCAGATCAACGACGTCTTGTTTCTCCCAGTAGCCGGTCGGGTTGTCACCGGCGGGTTTCATCAACGAGGATCCGATGTCTACTCCACTCAGATTGAGGACCCGCGCGATCGCGGACGTGCCGGATCGATGCATTCCGGTGATCAGAACCGCTCGCCCGGTTCTGCTGCGCCGTTCGGATACTCGGCTGGTCATGCCATTGAGCGGGATTTAGACATTTTTGTCGTCGCGCTGCCCCTCGGTGCTGCATGAATGCTTAGCAATTTATATGCCTGTATACGATCTCAACTAAAACAACAGCTTATAAAACGACCGTCGGCTCCGACGGCAGATTCTGTCGGAAAATCGACGGCAGGGCCGGCCAGCGTCCGCAAAACTCGCCCGTGTATCGAACTCACAATCCGGCGACCACGCGTCGGCGTCCAAGACTAGTTGCGTCTGCGAAGGACGCCGCTCGGACGATTTAGGGCGGCAATACCGACTACGAGCAGACGCGTGCGCTAATCCACTCGCACCGCTGCGACAAACAGTGCGATGAAACCAAAGAGGCGGGCTCCGGGCGGCCTTACCCTGAATCTGCGCGAACACGCACACAACGCAGTCGATGCGTTTGCAAAACCAGGTCCCTGCTCACGGAAGTCAATCGATCTCCAAAGGGGCGGTTCGTGTTGAACCACGGTGCGACGTCGATGAGGGCGGCGGTGAGGAAAATTTCCTGTAGCGGTCGTGCTGCGGCGCCTTCCTTCGCAGCCGCCTCAGGTTCTAATTTGACGATCTGTTCGGCAAAAACATCAACGGCTTCCCCGTTAGAATGTCGCGCACTCCGTTCAGAACGCCATGCGTTATTTTCGCACGACACTCTCGTCGGGCCCCAGCGCTTCGGGGTTTACCGAATGAGTGAACCCGCGAAAAGGGCGCCGACTGAATTCTTCTAGATCGACGTCGTCGGCGTCATTTACGCTCCATCCGTTTTCCTCCGCTGTTTTTCCATTCATCGCGATCACGCCTCGATCGCCGATCAAAAAGTACTGCTCCGAGACGCCAGGATATTTCGCCAGTTTCCTGCGTTTTCGCGGTATCAATTTATCAACTACGGGCGCAATGGCTTTCGCGATTACGGCGTACCCATTCGCGACCGGATGTCCATTGACGTTTTCCGGGTAGAGTTGCTTGGGCGCTATGGCTTCTTGCTGCAGCGGCGTTATGACGTCTATGTACGTCACATTTTTTAGCTCTTTTATCTGATTCTCGAGTTTACGCACGTTGGCGGCCTCCAATTGAACGAGGCGCTCGAATTCTTGACTGACTTCCAAATCGAGGTTTTTGATTTTTCTTTTATACGCCAACTCTTTGCTGGGAATGATGGTGAATGCGACCGCAATCTTGTTCTGATTTGCCAACTCGGATATTTTTTCCGCCACCCTTCCCATAATTGCCCAACCTTCGCGAACCGTGGCATAGTCAATATCGTTCGATACAAGCCTTAGACTTGGCGTAAAGATCGTTTTTATTCCGTCGCCGAAATCCACTTGTAATTGCTCTGAGACCGGGGGATTTACGGAAACTTTAGGTGGCCTGCTCGAGTCATCCAATGTCGTGTTTACCCTCAGCGGATGCCACGCGGCCGTGCCGTGAGACAGGATATAAGCCTCCATGGGGTCGTTGCCCGAATAGAAAGCAACGACGACCAGTTGCGGCCGAAAGAAAAGCGACTTGTTGAACATATCCAGGTATTGAACGGCACTCCAACCTCCTGTAGCCATGCTGTAGACATTCACAGGCCGTTCTAATAATCGTGACATCTGGTTCGGCCAATTGAACTCGAGGAAGACGTTGTTGCCGTAGGTCTGGCTGTCTCCAATGACGACGATGTCTGCGGCGTTTGGCACCGTGCGATTACGAAATCCAAGTACATCGTGTGGTCCGGCGAATGGAGTACGCGGATAGAAAGGCTTGGCTCTTACTCGGGTATAGGGATCGAGCAACAAAAAGTCTGATTGTTCTCGATCCGGCGAACGAAAGACTCCGTCGTAAAACGCCGGAATTTCCCTTCCGACCTGAACGCTTTGAAGGTCAATGGGGACACCCAGCAGTTGCGGAGCAAACCATCTGACCGCGCCTAACGCGATCGCCGTCGTGAACACGACAACGGCGAGCAATAGAATCCATTCTCTTATCATTATTCGATAATTTTTATGGCAATAGTTTAAGAACAATATTAGGTGGAACTTTTAATTATACAAGCTTTAGAAACACCATGACCAAAACGTGGTAGTCGGGAAACAGAAGAATGTGTCCCATTTGCATCAGTGAATACACAAATTGTCCCGAGGCCCCATTCATTGGCGTGATTGCGGTGAGGAACGGACATTAGCGGTCTTCGCTGCGATTAAAATAGGCGGATTCGCGCCGGTCGTGCGCGTAGCCGTAAACCGGACCGTCGCAAACGGCCTCCGAATCATCGGTGCGTTGTCACCGTTTGGGTCGGCTCAAGCTTTGCGGCGCTCCCGAGATTATAGAGACGCAACACCGATCGTTTGGCCGCGACTCGAGACGCCGATAAAGACAATATTGACCCCTCTGCGATGGTGGAAACCTCGCGGTTCTCGACACAACGAAGCAAATGACGCAAAAAGGTTTTGACTGCGTCGCAAGGGCATCGGAGAATCCCACTCAGTTGACCGCCGATGCAGACAGTTCGAATTACCCCTTCAGGAGAGGCAATCATCTATGGTGAACTTGCGAATCGCCAAGGACGCGATGCAGTGCGTGATCGTTGCCGCGTTATGCGTGCAAAGCGCCGAGGCCCAGCGTTCGGCGCCTGTGGAACTGACCTACGCCGAGCGCCGCACAATTGTCGAGGCGCTGAAGCTTACCGGGACGCTGACCTCACCGAAAACGTCGCGATTATCCCCCGAAGTCCAAGGCCGTGTCGTAGAAATCAGCGTGGACGTCGGCGACCACGTGCAGGCGGGCGATACCCTGCTGCGACTGGATGACGAACTCGCGCGGCTCGATCTTGCGCAGTCGGTGGCGGCCGAGCAGGAGAGCGAGGCCGCTTTGGCCGACGCCGAGCGCCGGCTGAGGGAAGCCCTCGAACTGCTCGATAAACGCGTCTTTCCGGAGAGCGAGACCCGCAGCCTCGCGTCTCAAGCCGAGCGCAACCGCGCGGTCCGCAAACGACGCGCCGCCGAGCGTGCCCGCGCTGCGGCGCTCGTTGATCGGCATGTGCTGAAGGCCCCATACGCCGGAGTTATTGCTGCACGCAACGCCGATCTGGGCGAGCGCGTGGATCCCGATTCCACGGTATTGCAATTGGTGGCGGTCGACCGCCTGCAACTTGATCTGCAGGTCCCGCAGCGCTATTTCCAGAGAATCGGACCCAACACCCCGGTCTCGGTCCAGGTGGACGCGCTTCCCGATGACACCTTCACGACGTCGGTTTCACGTGTGGTTCCCGTGAGCGACCCCAACGCACGTACTTTTCTCGTGCGGGCGTATCTGGACAACAAATCGGAGCGCATGACGCCGGGCATGTCTGTGCGCGGGGTACTTCGCATGGGAACGGGACGCGACGGCATCGTCGTGCCTCGCGACGCCCTCATCCGATATCCCGACGGGCGCGTCATCGTCTGGGTCGTCGACGGTCGAGGTGACCAGCGCACCGTCGTCGAGCGGCTGGTGAATACGGGCCTGGCTTTCGACGGCCTGGTCGAGATCAAAAACGGTCTATCCCTGGGAGACCCCGTGGTGGTGCGCGGCAACGAATCTCTGCAAGAGGGTCAAACCGTACACATCGCCAACGCAAACTAAACCCACGCCAACGCACATGTTCGAACAAATCGTCAATCGAGGCACCCTGATGATGGTTGTCGTCGGTATCGTGGTCGTGCTGGGAATCGTCGCGACCCTGCGGGTGCCTATCCAGATGATACCGGACCTCGAAATACGAACCGTCCAGGTGCGGACCTCCTGGCCCGGCGCTACACCACAGGACATTGAGAAAGAGATCCTCATTGAGCAGGAGGAGTACCTGCGGAGTATTCCGAGTCTTCAGCGCATAACCTCTACCGCATCATCCGGCTCCGCACGCATCGAATTGGAGTTTCCGTATGGTATGGACATCAATGAGACCCTCATTCGCGTCAACAACGCGCTGTCCCAGGTCCCCTCCTATCCGGACAATGTGGACCAGCCGCGCATCCTCGCGGAGGCGTTTTCGAGTAATTCCTTCATGTATTTTCGAGTCGCGCCGTTGGACGGCAACCCGCGCGGCCTCGACATGGACATGATGCGGGACTTTGTCTCCGACAACGTGCGCACCCGCATGGAAAACGTACCCGGCGTCTCCAGCGTCGAGGTGTGGGGCGGCGCCGACCGGCAGGTCCAGCTGCTACTCAATGCTGCGGCATTGGCCGAGCGTGGACTGACGGTCACGGATGTGCGCAATGCGCTGCGGGGGCGAAACCGCGACGTCACGGGTGGTGAAATCGAGGCCGGCAAACGACGTTACCTGCTGCGCACGATCGGCCGTTTCGACAGCATCGAAGCCCTCGATGACCTGATCCTCGCGCGGCGCGGCAACACGGTGACCCGCCTCGGCGACGTAGCCACTGTGCGCCTGGATCACTTCGAGGTCCAGCGGGAGAGTTTCGTCAACGGAAAACCGGTGTTGTTCCTGGCGGTGAATCGAGAACTTGGCTCAAACGTGATTGACATCAAGGACCGCATGTTCGCCGAGGTCGAACGCATCAACGAGGAGGTCCTGCACCGCGCCGGCATGGAGCTGCGCCTCAATGCGACGGACACCATTTATGTGGAGCAGTCGATCGCCACCGTGTGGCGCAATCTTGCGCTCGGCGCTCTGCTCGCCACCGCCGTGATGTTCTTGTTCCTGCGTTCGCCCCGGGTCACGCTGGTCGGTGTGATCGGGATACCGATCTGCACCATCGCTGCCTTTCTCGGACTGTTACTCGCCGGACGGACCATCAACGTGATTTCCCTGGCGGGGGTTGCGTTCGCGATCGGCATGACGCTGGACAACAGCATCGTGGTGCTGGAGAGCATCGAGTGGGAGCGCCGCCATGGATTCGATCGCCTGCGCGCCGCCATTACTGGGGTGCAGCGTGTGTGGCCCGCGGTGCTGGCGTCGACGCTCACCACTGTGTTGGTGTTCACGCCGATCGTCTTCATCGAAGAAGAGGCAGGACAGCTTTACTCGGACATCGCGGTCGGGGTGTCGGCCTCCATCCTGGTGTCCATGCTGGTGGCCATCACGGTAATACCCACGGCCGCTGCAAATTTCGCATTTCAAAAGACCACCGAACCCGCGGCGCGCGTGTCGGGCGCCGCCCTGGGCGAAGGCCTCCTCAATTTCGTCTCCTGGCTGATCGGAACCGGCCTGCGCAGACTCGTATGTGTGGTCGTAACAATCGGCTTGAGCGTCGGCATCATACTGGGGCTGACCCCGCCCGCGGAGTACCTGCCACCGGGGGAGGAACCCAAGATCTTCGCCCGCATGAGCGCGCCGCCGGGCTATAACCTCGAGACGATGCGCGAGATTGGCCTGGAGGTCCAAGATCATTTTCTCCCCTACTTGCATCATGATCCGGCACAATACGAAGTGGGCGAGACATCGGTTCCGGCGATCGAGTATCTGATCGTTTCGGTCAACTCGGAGGGGATGCGCATCATCTGCGAGCCCAAGGACGTTTCGCAGGTTTACGCTTTAATGGACGCCATCGAGGCGAAGTACGGCGAGTATGCCGGCATGCGCTCGTTCGCTACGCGGGGTTCGATCATCACCAGCAATGACGGCGGCACACGCAGCATCAATCTCGACATCTCGGGCCCGGACTTGGAAGATATTTATGCCGCGGCCACCACTGTCTACAACCGCGCTCGTGAGGTGTTCGGCAATCCACGCATCCAAGCGGACCCACCGACACTGTCTCTCTCTCAGCCGCTGGTCGAGATACACCCGGATTGGGACCGCGCCTCGGAACTTGGGCTGGACACGGGAGATATCGGCTTCACGGTCGCCGCGCTGACAGACGGCGCCTTCGTCGACGAATTCTTCTTGGACGACGACAAGATCGACATGTATCTCTATAGCGACGCCGGTAAGAACGCCTCGCTGGAAGAGATTTCCGACCTTCCCGTTTACACACGCAGCGGGGTCGTTCCTCTTTCGAGTCTTGCCGGGGTGGTGGAGACGGTGGACACCAGCACCGTACGCCGGGTGGATGGCCGGCGCACGATTACCCTCAACGTGATCCCCCCTGAATCGGTCGCCCTGGAGACCGGTGTAGAGATCGTTCGCGAGGACGTCCTCGGCTACCTGCGCGAGACGGGTGCAATTCCGGCCAGCGTCAACATCGGCATCTCCGGCGCCAGCGACCAGCTTGAAGCCACGCAGCAGGCGCTGACCGGCAACTACGTCGTAGCACTTATCCTGGTGTATCTGGTTATGGTCGCGATCTTCACGCACTGGGGATATCCGCTACTGATCATGACCACCATTCCCCTCGGCGTCGCCGGCGGGATCGCCGGGCTGGCGCTGATGAACGCGATAGGGGGCTGGTTACCGACGCTCGGGTTCAACGCCGTACACCAGCCGTTCGACATGATCTCCATGCTCGGTTTTTTGATCCTGATGGGAACCGTGGTCAACAACCCCATCCTGATCGTTCACCGGGCGGCGGACAATCTGCGCGAAGGTGGGATGCACGCCGCCGACGCCGTACGCGAGGCGGTAGAGTCACGCTTGCGGCCCATCATCATGTCGACCATCACCACCATTTGCGGCCTGGCGCCTCTGGTCTTTATCCCGGGCGAGGGCACGGAACTGTATCGCGGCGTCGGGGCCATCGTTTTGTTCGGTCTTGCCGGCGCGGCGATCGTCACCCTCACGTTCCTACCGGTGGTCACGGTTTGGATTCTGGAATGGACCGAAAAACGAAGTGACCGGATGAGCGCCGCGCCCGGTTCCCGAACTACGTCCGCCGCGGGCGCAGCGGCGCAACAAGGCCCGGCCCAACGGTGGTCCTCGCGGCTGGAGTGAGCACGGTTTCCGACTGATCGAATGCGGGGAAACGAAAAGTGGCAAGAGTACCGTGTGCTTTCGGAGTATTGAGAAGGCGAACGCGCCCGCTGTTGCAGTCGTAATCATTCTTTACCCCTTAGCGGAAACGTTCCGCTTACGCCGGATCCGCGACCCCGCCGCGAGTTTTCAGATTTTACCAACTGCGTTTCGACAACCCGGATTCACAAACCACCCTAAGCATACAAGCAGTGACGAACTCGTAGTAACATAGGTCAGACCTCAGGCTTTAGGGGGTTGCACCTATGTCCGAAGCGCGTGTGCCTCGCAGACTGGCGGCCATCCTTGCGGCCGATGTAGTAGGTTACAGCCGCCTCATGGGCAGGGACGAATCGGGCACGCTGGACCGTCTAAAGGCCCACCGCAACGCATTGATAGAGCCCAAAATCACGGCCCACGGCGGGCGCATGATCAAGCTCATGGGGGACGGCGCATTGGCGGAATTCAGCAGCGTGGTCGATGCGTTGGCGTGTGCCGTGGAAGTTCAGAGGGGCATGCAGGAACGCAATCAAGACGAGTCCGTCGAGCAACGCATTGAGTTCCGGATCGGGATCAATCTCGGCGATGTGATTGTCGAGGGGGACGACATCTACGGAGACGGCGTCAATGTTGCGGCACGACTGGAGGGACTCGCGGATCCCGGTGGTATTTGCATTTCCGAGGCGGTGCACACGGCAGCCGGGAATAAATTGCCGTTGGCTTACGAGGACATCGGTGAAAAGCGGGTCAAAAACATAGCCAGTCCGATACGAGTTTACAAAGTCCTCCCGTATAGCGAGGAGGCGGGTCTCGTAAGACGCCGTACCGGTCAAACGATCCGACCCCGGCAGGCGGCGGGCGTCGGAGTGATTATTGCGTTTATCGCGCTGGCCGGGTGGCAACTTTTCAGACCGGCGTCGGAGCCGGAGCCCATCACTGACACCGAACTGTCCCTAGGCAAGCCGTCCATTGCGGTCTTGCCGTTCAAGAACCTAAGCGGCAGCCCGGATCAGGAGTATTTTGCCGATGGTATGACCGATGATTTGATTACCGATCTCTCCAAGGTATCCGGTCTATTAGTCGTCGCACGTAATTCCAGCTTTGCCTATAAGGGTCAATCATCCGACGTACGCCAAGTCGCTAGCGATCTCTCGGTAAGATATGTACTCGAGGGGAGTGTCCGCCGAGAGAGGGACAAGGTGCGGATTAATGCACAGCTCGTTGATGCTTCCACCGGAAGGCATATCTGGGCGGAGCGTTACGATCGAAGGATGACCGCTATCTTTGACCTGCAAGACGAGGTTATCGAGCGCATTGTTACGGCACTCGCGGTGACTCTCACGCCACAGGAAACGGAAAGCGTAACACATCGCTCAACCAAAAATGCCACAGCTTATGATTTCTTCCTGCGTGGCCAGGCGCTCGTCAGGACCACCAATTATCGAGAGGCGCGTGAGGCATACGAACGAGCCGTGGCTATCGACCCCGGTTTTGCCAGGGCCTTGGGGGCGCTTTCCCTGAGCTACGCCATCGCCGCGCAGGACGGTTGGAGTACGGATCCGCAGAACGATATGCAGCAAGCACTCGCTTTGGCTAAGAAGGCCCGCGCCATGGACGACAAA
>JBFGKR010000038.1:0-10432 GCA_041576575.1 Arenicellales bacterium
CACGTGTTTAGCGTGAATCGGGCTAGCACCTATCGTTAGTCACGGTCGAATGACTCATCCGCGCGAGGGTAACGCCACTACGCAGGAGGTAGTTAAATTCGAAACTTTTGCATCCATCGGAGTATTGCATGAAAGCGTTTTTAGACTTAGGACTACAGCACACATGGTGGGCCGTGCTAGTGTTCGCAATTGGGCATAACGTTTACGCTGCCGACGAGATCGTCATCGATGAAGGTCGTACGGTGTCAATACATTATGAACTGAGACTCGACGATGGCTCGGTAGTCTCTTCCAATACGGGCGATTCGCCGCTCGTTTACACTCAGGGTGACGGAAAGATATTACCGGCTCTGGAAACGGCGCTCAAAGGGATGAAAAACGGAGACGTGAAGAAAGTCTCGCTTTCCGCCGAGGAAGGTTACGGACCCGTTCAACCAGAAGCGTTCGTTGAGATGCCTCTGGAACGTATACCCGAGGATGCGCGCCAGATCGGCACTACTCTCGTCGGCCGCGACGCATCCGGAAACGAGCGGTATGTCCGAGTCCACGAGATCAAGGGCGATCATGTCGTCATTGACCATAATCACCCTCTTGCGGGAGAGAATCTGCACTTTACGATTACGGTTATCTCCATTGAGTAGCGTCAAGACATGCAACAGAGAAAGCTCTATATCGGAAATCTTCCTTTTTCCGCATCCGAAGCGGACATTGAACAGACGTTTTCGGCTTGCGGTGAAATCGAGAGTATAAAACTTGTCACCGATCGCAACACCGGCCGCTCACGAGGCTTTGCATTCGTGACTTTCACGACGCAACAAGGAGCCGAACAAGCGCTCGCCATGAATAGCCACGAAATGCAGGGAAGAAAGATCGTGGTGAGCGTGGCGAAGGAGAAAAGTGGCGGGCGAAGTAGCCGCCCCACACGCTATTAGTACGACGCGGTCGTGCGCAACGAACACGCCTCATCGCACCGACTGGGTGGATTCAAAATCGGGCTGGGTGTGATGAATTTTGTAGGCACAGGTGCGCGCACAGAGATCGCACCATGGGCATAGCGACCCATGTTTTATTGCGGCGGTGCGACTGTGTGTGCGCACCGGCCCCTCGGTGATCGGTGAGTTTTTCAGTGACCGGGGAACCCCCACGGAACGATGCATCAAAGCGGCGACAACATCGGTCCGTGATTTGGTAAATATGAGTGATTCGATGCGTACCTGGGGTCGGAATTTGTTTTGGAGTATTCGCCTATCCCCGCACTACTTCGTCCTTGAAAATCGCAACGTGTTCTCACAACCTTCTGTGGCGATGGACGAGGACACGGAGTCTGAACTCGATCCGGTTCCCATTCTCACGCGGCCGCGCGCCCCAGCCGATCGCCGCCAACCCGGATCTGCGATCCAATATCTCGCTTAGAAATGGCGATCGGCGCCCCCGTAATCGATACCTTGGAGCGACTGGAGTCCCTCCTGGGCGATCGCGTCACCGCAAACGCCAGCATTCGCGAGCAGCACGGTCACGACGAGGGTTATCAGCCGGGGCAGCCGCCGGATGCAGTCGTATTTCCGAAATCAACGGCGGAAGTGTCCGCGATCGCACAGTTGTGCACCGCTGGCGGCGTACCAATGATCCCTTATGGGGTAGGCACCTCGCTCGAAGGTCAGGTGATGGCACCCGCTGGAGGCCTGTGCATCGACCTTTCTCAAATGTGCGCAATATTACAGCTGAATTCTCGTGACCTGGACTGCACGGTGCAGGCGGGGGTCACGCGCCGGCAACTCAACACCTATCTTCGTGACCAGGGCTTGTTCTTCACCGTGGATCCCGGTGCGGACGCAACCATGGGCGGCATGGCTGCCACCAGAGCCTCCGGAACGAACGCGGTGCGATTCGGCACCATGCGGGAAAATGTTCTCGGGCTTACGGTGGTATTGGCCGCTGGACGCGTCATCAGAACGGGAGGCAGGGCGCGCAAGTCGGCGGCCGGTTACGACCTCACTCATTTATTCATAGGTTCGGAAGGCACTCTCGGCATCATCACCGAGCTTACCGTACGGCTCTACGGCAGGTTGGAGGCGGTATCTTCCGCGGTATGCCATTTTGAATCCTTGTCCGGAGCGGTTGACACTGCAATTGAGACAATTCAACTTGGCATACCAGTGGCGCGGATCGAATTACTGGACGAAGTTCAAATCGATGCAGTCAATCGATACTCGGGCATCGATCACCCGGTAACCCCGACTTTGTTTCTCGAGTTTCACGGAACGTCTTCGGCGGTGCGGGAGCAGGCCGAACAGGTCGCGAGCATGGCCCTCGAGAACGGCGGCAGTGATTTTCGATGGTCGCAGGATGAACAACAGCGTCAATTACTCTGGCGGGCACGTCACGATGCGGCCTACGCATGCAAGGCGCTCAAGCCCGGTTGTGAAATCTGGCCCACCGACGTGTGCGTGCCCATCTCCCGACTCGCGGAGTGCATCCTCCAGACCCGGAAAGACATCGATGCATCGGGATTGGTGGCGCCGATTGTGGGACACGTCGGCGACGGCAATTTTCATGTGGTCATGGTCCTGGATCCCGGTAATCGCGAGGAGATGGAGCGCGCCCATGCGTTAAACGACAGATTGATCGCGCGCGCTCTCGATATGGGGGGATCCTGTACCGGCGAACATGGGATAGGACTGGGGAAGCGCGACCACCTGCTCGCCGAGCACGGGGACGCGGTGGAGGTGATGGCGAGCATCAAGCGAGCATTGGACCCGGATAATCTGATGAATCCCGGAAAAATATTTTCGCCTTCACGCACATTCGGGTAGCAAAAAGTCGTAACCCGAGCTGCGTGAACAAACGTTCCAGATTTGGCGCTGCCTACTCCTGCTTGGTATTGCCCCAAAGCCAAGACCAGCCGCGGCTTTGCTTGTGCTCTCGGATGTCCACCGTTGTAAATTTTCTTTCTCGTTCTCCGGTGTAGATTTGGCGCGGCCGGCCGATCTGGAGTGCGCCCTCGGAGAGCATCTCTTTCCAGTGGGCGATCCATCCTACCGTTCGCGCAATGGCAAAGATCGCGGTGAACATGTTGGTAGGGAATCCCATTGCCTTCAGAATGATCCCGGAATAGAAATCGACGTTCGGATAGAGTTTGCGCTCTATGAAGTAGTCGTCCTCGAGTGCTATGCGCTCGAGCTCCATGGCAAGCTCTAGGCGCTCGTCGTGGATTCCTAATTCGTTGAGCACCTCGTGGCAGCTATTGCGCATGACCTTTGCGCGTGGATCGTAATTCTTGTAAACCCGGTGCCCGAAACCCATGAGGCGGTAGGTATCGTCGGGGTCCTTGGCTCGTTGGATAAACTCCCGGACGCGATCCTTGCTCCCAATCTCGCTGAGCATCTTAAGTACCGCCTCATTGGCGCCACCGTGAGCGGGTCCCCACAGCGATGCAATTCCCGCGGCGACGCAGGCAAATGGATTGGCACCGGAAGAACCGGCGAGGCGTACCGTCGAGGTGGAGGCGTTCTGTTCGTGGTCCGCGTGCAGGATCAGGATACGATCCAAGGCCTTTGCCAGGACTGGGTTGATCTCGTAGTCGTCCGCCGGAATCGCGAACATCATCTTCATCAGGTTTTCCGCGTATCCCAAATTATTGCTCGGGTAAATGAACGGCTGGCCTTTGGAGTATTTATAGGCGTATGAGCCGATCGTCGCCATTTTCGCTATCAGACGATGCGATGCCACCATACGTTGCTGTGGATCGTTGATGTCCGTGCTGTCGTGATAGAACGCAGACAGCGCCCCCACCACACCAACCATGATAGCCATGGGATGGGCGTCACGCCTGAAGCCCCGGTAAAAATCAATGAGCTGCTCGTGGAGCATTGAATGGTGGGTGATGTGATGGTCGAATTCCCTTTTTTCCTCGGGTGAGGGCAATTCACCATGCAAGAGCAGATAACACACATCGAGGTAATCGCTGTGCTCGGCCAGTTCCTCGATCGCATAGCCTCGATGCCTCAAGATACCTTTCTCGCCATCTATGAAGGTGATCGCTGAGGAGCAGGACGCCGTTGATGTATAACCGGGGTCGTAGAGAAAGACGCCAGTTTTTCCGTAGAGATTTCGGACATCGACGGCAACGGGGCCCTCGCTACCTTCAAGGACGGGTAACTCGTAAGATTGACCGCTCTTGTTGTCGCGAAGGGTAAACGTTTTCTTCACGGATTCGGCGGGCGTCGCTTTCGCTTCGCTTTTGTTCACTGGTGATCCTCCAACTGACAATAATACGATACGTTCAACTTGAGACGGCTACGTTAGCGTGCACCCTGTGGCCCCAAGCGTTATTTTCCCACATTAAGCATGGTATATAAAAACCCGTCACGCCTTACATGCTCCGTCGATTTGCCGCCATACTGAATTTCAAAGTGGCGAGCGCGTCGAACAGGGATTTTCTGCTCGCTTCCTCCATGGGCGTGAGCGGAGGCCGGACGCGAAACCAACCCGGATCTTCGTAGTTATGGCCGGCGATCGCCTTTAACGCTGGAATCATCGGATAAGACTGTATCACGGTCCGAATCTCGGTAACCCGTGCCTGCAGGGCGTCGGCGTCGGGCCCCTGCCAGTGCTCGTAGACGCTACGAATTCCGCCGGGATTCACGTTGCCCGTTGCGGTAATGCAGCCGGCGCCGCCGTGGCGTAGCGTGTCGAGCAGAAACACTTCGGAGCCTGCGAACGTCTCCAGGCCCGGAAATCGCTCCAATACGGCCAGGGTGTTACTCCAGTCTCCGGAACTGTCTTTGAGCCCTACCACGGTCTCGGGGTATGCCGCCAGCAGACGCTCGATGAGAGGGAGGGATATCGGGACGCCGGATACCGGGGGGATGTGGTAGAGATACACGCGAAGACGGGAATCCCCCACGCGCTCGATGACTTCGGCGAAGCTCGCAAACAATCCGCCGTCGTCCACGTCCTTGTAGTAAAAAGGCGGCAACATCAACGTGCCGCCGCATTCCCGAGTGACCGCGTGGGCCGTCAAGCGAACGGAATCGGTCAATGCGCAAGTCCCCGTGCCCGGCATCAGCTTGTTTGCCGGCACGCCGTTTTCAATCAGAGCGTCAAGGAGTTCGATCTTCTCCTCGGTCGACAAAGAGTTTGCTTCGCTCGTTGTTCCGAATACCGCCAAGCCGTCGGCGCCCTCGTCGAGCAACCAACGACAGTGGTCCACGAAGGCTACCGCGTTCGCACGTAGGTCCGACCGAAAAGGCGTGAGCACCGGAACCAGCACGCCGCGAAAATATCGTTTCTTCGTCATCACTTGTGTTCAAGAAAGATTGTGATGCTAATAATGAAATCGTTTGTCAATCAGGGGACAATAACGCGCGGCTCCTGCAGTTAGCCACCGCCGATCCTGGGCTGGGTTGGTGTAACAGAGTAAGGCGCCGAGCGTCCGCTCTTTTCTTCTCACTGCCGACTTTTGATTGTTGCCCTTCATACGTCCGTCTACCCCCCAAGGTGTCGCCACGACGCTCACGCCGCCAGTCAAATTCACCGACTGCCGTCACTACGAGTCCGGGGGGCATTCCTCAATCCCGATGTCCGCCTGCCGGGCCCGCATCACGCCGATTTCATTTAAGCAATCCGTGTGTCTTTTGTTTTCCTGTCGCTGCGCAATGGCATAGCAGTTGCACCCACCAAAAATAAGAGTGTCGACGCTAGACAATGGAAGTTTCCCGGAAAAGGAGTTGGACGCGAAATGCTGGGTGGGCGGGCACATTGGTGGGTTCGCTGGGACAGCGTGCGCCTCGTAACTCGGTCTGAAACTCGGCGGCGCCCCCAATGCCTAAGAGACTCCCAGGCGGGAAAAAGTTGTCCTCCACCATACCGATCAAGTCGGAATTGAATCCAAACTTGCTTTTCAACGGTTCGTGCGCCAAAAGACGGGGCGATCTACCCCGTTGCATGTCGATGTAAAATATAACGTCGTTCCGGGTTGCGTGGGGACGCGCCGGTAGCCGGCTTATCGGTTAGCTGACACGCCGGTGCGGTGAACAGCGAGTGTAGACGCCGCTCCGCCTCAATCTGTGCGTGGGTTTGATTTTTGAACGCGAACATCGGCGAATGCAACGACAGGCTTTTATACAATCCGATGACGTCGTCGCCGCCGTACATGAACTGCCAAGCTCCCGACGGAAGCACTTCGTCGGTCGGCGATGCGATCAGGGAATAATTCATGGATATTTTTTCTCGTGGCAACAGGACTACGTTCATGAACCACGGTGTTATGAGTATACCGCACAGGTCGTCTTTTAGTTCGTGGAACCCTATCGCCTCCACCCCCAGCTTGTCGTTGTAAACAGGTGTACCGCGCATATTCGTCTCGCTGATAACGCAAAAACGCTCGACCATGTCCGCTACGCGCGGCGGAAGTTCCGACCGTTCCCCATTACTCATATCACGCCACCTCACATCTGAAGATAATTGAAGTCGTACTTCCATGCATTAGGCGGGCTCAGTGAAACGATTTAGAGCTCCTTCGCCACCTCGGGATCCGAGAGGACGACCGCGTCCGTATGGGCCGGCAGTATTACGTAATCGCCGATCTTCACCGCCTCGGTCATCTATTGAATGCTTGTCGAGTCGCCGCAGTTTTGCAAGTGTGCCGGATGGGCCGGCTTGACGCGGCGAGGATTCCGTTCGAAAAAAGATGGGTACCGGCTTATCGTTTTTGTTGATGCCCAGCCCGCATGCTCCATCGGCGCGCGCCGAGTCAATGTCGATTGCATCAATTGGGCCGGGCGAAGAATATAAGAGATTCGTGGCTTCAGGTGCATCGTTGAGGACATCGGCCGTGTCACGGAGCTCGTAGTTGCCCATCATTGAGTCGATGACGCGACCACAGTCGGCCCTGTTGCCGGGGACACCGTTTTCAGCACGCGTTAAAAGTATCTTCACTGAATGCTTCACTCCCGAGCTCACGCAGCTTTTATGCGGACGATCGGTAGATATTTGGTGCCGATCATGTCAGTGGTGCAGGCCAGGCACGGGTCGAAGGAATGCACAGTTCGCAACACCTCAAGGGGTAGTTCTACGTCCGCCACCGGATTGTTCAGTAGCGCCGCTTCGAAGGGCCCCATTTGACTACTGTTATCGCGGGGACCGGCGTTCCAGGTCGTGGGCACCACTGCCTGGTAGTTCGCGATCTTACCCCGTTCGATCACCGCCCAGTGAGACAGGGTGCCGAGTGGCGCCTCATGGTAACCTGAACCGAACACCTCGCCTTTCGGAAATACCGGTCGATTGAAGGTGTCGAAATCCCCGTTCGCGATATTGTCCATGAGCAGTTGCCATTGGTTGTGCAGCGACTCGTACAATACTGCCGCGCGTACCGCCCTCGCGGCGACGCGACCTAGCGTGGAATGCAGCGCCGTGAGCGGAATTACCTTCCCTGATATTGTGCTGGCGATGGACAACAAGCGGTTGAGATGGCGTTTCGTAGGTTCGTGTCCAGCCGCATACATGCACAGCACGTTCGCAAGGGGCCCGACCTGAGCCCGCTTGTCGTAAAACGTGGGCGCCTTGGCCCAAGAATAATGTGTGTCGTCCCCGAAATCGTTGTAGCTGGCGGGGCCTTGCTTTTCGCAGCCTTGAAGAAACTGATTATCGCTTTGGTATTCGTGCCGGGCGTGCTTGACGCTCTCCTTGACACCATCGCGGAAATACGCGTCGCGATGGGAAGTAATTGGCGTGAAGTCGATGACGTCGCCGCTGTCGATGTGGCCGCCGGGAAGCTCAAACTGCGTTCCCATTGAATCTAGAGGCATGTCGGGCACAGAGAGATAATTCGTAATCCCGGCTCCGTATTGTGCCGTTTCCGCGTACAGCCCCGCCACTGCGCCCACATCGGGAACAAGCGCCTCGTGCACAAACTCTCCGAGTGTGTCGATGTCCGCCTTGATCGCATGCAAGCGGTCCAAGTTCAGTCCAAACTGACTCTCCGCATTAGTCGAATTCGTAACCCCCCCCACGGCCAGATTCGGCATACGTGGAGTCTCCGACCCGAAAATAGCCGCGATCCTGTTGGCGGCACGTTGATATTCCAAGGCCTGGAGGTAGTGCGCCGCAACGAGCAACTCCACCTCGGGCGGCAGTTGCATCGCCGGGTGGCCAGAACGTCCGCTGGTGAACTCGCTGAGGTGACCGGAGCCCGCGAATGCCGAGAGCTGCTCTTGAACCCGCCGGATCTCCGCCACGCTGTTGTGTGGGTAATCCGACAAACTCATCCCGAGCCTGGCGGTTGCAGCGGGATCTGCGCCCAGTGCTGTAACCATGTCGATCCAATCGAAGCCGGTGAGGTGGTAAAAATCGACGATATGGTCGTTCACACCTTGGGCCGCCATGGCGATGTTTCGAATGTACTGCGCGTTCACGGGTACCTCTAGGTCGAGCGCGTTTTCAACGGCACGAACCGAAACCAATGCGTGCACTGTCGGGCACACGCCGCAAACGCGCTGCGTAAAAGTCCAGGCATCGCGTGGATCTCGCCCCTGGAGGATGAGTTGAACACCGCGCCACATCTGCCCCGACGACCACGCATTCGTCACCCTTCCGTTTTCAACCTCGCAATCGATATGCAGGTGTCCCTCGACAGCGGCTTTAAGTTCAACGGTCGTCGGGGTCACCTTACACTCTCTTTGTTAGGCGTTTCGAACGCCGCACAAGGCAGGCAGTTTGTTTACGACGCTGCGGTGGAGCATGATATCGAGAGCAATTCTTCCGATGCGTACGATCAGGTTGAGTATGGAGCCAGAAACGGGCCGAGTGGTGCTGGATCAACGCTTCGAGAGACGAAACGATGAGCGCGAAACATCGGCTCGTCGGAGGCGGTGTAAGCGACTTTGTACGGATCGATGATAGGCGACCGAGACGAGTCCGCAGCGGCGTTCGAAATGCGCAATCTAGCCTCCATAGGCAGAACCACACGGACGACACCGGTAGGTAACATTAGGCCGTCGCGGCGCGTAAATCCGCTCCTGGCGCACCGATGTGCGTCGCGTCGATGTTGCGAATATCTGTTGCACTCAATGCTGGTGTTGTGGACCGCTTCCATCAACGCGCGTATCCGCGGTTGCTTGGGGGTCGCGGAACTTTACGCACCGGAACGACGGCGGCGCATTGACGATTGTCAAATTTTATTCAAGGAAAAAGAAACCTTATTGGTCACCCGACCAATTGAGGGCGTATTTCCTCCAACAGCGCGTCAATGTGGGGGACGCGTACCGACCGGCCGGAGAAAAACGCGATGCCTTCGTTCTCCAGGCGGCCAATGATGCGGGAAACGGTTTCGTGGCGGGCACCGATCATCGAAGCAAGATCGCGGCGGGATACCGGCAAGTGCATGGTGCTCGCGCCGTCGGCGGCCTCGGAGCCGTACCGGTCCATGAGTACTAGCAACAGATGTGCGAGCTTGGCGCGGTTGGACAGTGTGGCGTGATGCACCAGCTTGTCCTGAGCGGCGTCAAGACTCGCTGCGGTTCTGCGCAGGAACTGGAGGCCGAGGTTGGGATTCGTGTCGAGCAGTCGCTTAACGGTTTGCGCTTCGATGTGGCACACCTTCGCGGGGCCCAGCGCCTCTGCGGTACAGCGATGGGGTTCCCCCGTCAACACGGACTCGTACCCCAGGGTGTCTCCAGGGTAGGCCAGTTGTAGCAGCACGGAATTACCTTCTGCATCCAAACGCCGGATGGCGACGGTACCCGCGCACATACAGAACACGCCGTCTCCGACTTGCCCCATTGAGTATATGGATTCTCCCGATTTGTACGCATACTGGGTTTGACCGCGTGCTAGAAGATCTACTTCGTCGTTGGACAAGACGCGCCAATCACTGCGTTTGCGCATGATACAGGTGGCGCAATCGAAGTCGGAGCCCTTGTGGCTGGTTTTTTGCATCGAATACGATGTTTTCACCGGTGTAGAACCGCAGTGTGCCCCTGCGTCGGAGCGTAGCTCATACCAAGCCCGAGAACCGTGTTTGAACTCCGCGCCTGGCGGGAGAGGCTAAACACCTTATCATGTCTGTGGCAAAACCGATATACCACCCGAGCTTAGTCTATTATAAATAAAGCCTATGCACCTTCCCGCTCAACCATCGCCTGTTCGCGACGCAGAAACCATGCGTGAAGAGCACGATGTCCAGATCAAGTTGCTCACTGCCTTCGAGGAAGCCGCGCGCCTAAAACGTCCCAGGAGGGATCTGGAGCGCATCATTCATCAATTAATCGACTACAGCGGCGTCCATTTTCTTTCCGAGGAGCTGCTCATGCGCATGTACGCGTATCCGGGCTACGAGGACCACGAACAGCGCCACCACACGCTTATGGAGCAAATGAACGTATTGCAGGAATCGCTCCTGAAGGAGCAGTCACTCGACTTGTGCGAGATCGCC
>JBFGKR010000039.1:0-10181 GCA_041576575.1 Arenicellales bacterium
CCCGGCTCCGGCGGCGGCTCGGAAACGCCCGGCTCCGGCGGCGGCTCGGAAACGCCCGGCTCCGGCGGCGGCTCGGAAACGTCAGACTCGGGCACGTCTGGCGGGACGGGGCGAGCCCTGGGTCACGGGGAAAAAGGAAACGCCGGATTTGGTAACGGCGAAGACCCGAAGGCGACGGGGCACTCCACCGATTGGCACGATCCCGCCGCCTCCGGAACGAGCGCGAGCAAGGGCGGCAATTCACCGAAATCCAGCACAGACCCGGACGCTACCGACTCCGGAACCGGCACCGATTCTGAACCGCTGAACATGAACGATATATTCTCAGGCGGAGGAAGCATTTTCGGTGGCGGTGGTGCCGGAAAAGGAGGCGGTCACAACGTAGCTCCCGTTACGGATCCTCCCAGTCTCGAGACCGATATCGATCCCGTCGGCGACGAATCCGACATTTAGATTCATATTCGATCAAGCGCCGTGACATGTTCGGGCGGGTAAATTCCCGCCCTTTGACTTCGTCTGTCTGGAACGATGCGGCGCACGTTAATGTAACCAAAAAAATGATCCGCCCCGGATTCGCCGACGTATCGCCAGAAGTACTCCCCATTTTTTTAATGCAAGCAATCCAACTACATCATCTCGTGCGATTGACTTCATGAGAACGATCGATGATTGACGGGGCGCCGCACGATCACTAAGCTGTTGTTAACTAAGTAGCACTTCACGATCGCTAATTCGAATAACTCTGGATTTTGTCATGCTGCTGAGACGATCGACAATAGTTCCTGTGTTTGCAATGCTGTGCTCCACCACTACGCAGGCCGTAACCCTGGACGAAGCGATCCGGATGACGTTGACGACGAATCCCGAAGTTCTCATCGCTTTACATGAACGGGCGGCGCGCGACCAGGCGCTGGAGCAGGCACGCGGAATTTACCTTCCCACCGTGGACCTCGTCGCCGATGCCGGCCGCGAACGCACGGATAATGTCACCACGCGCGCTCGCGCCGGCGACGACGTCACCTTGACCCGCCGCGAAATCGAGCTCCAGGCGACACAGCGGTTGTTTGATGGCCGGGAAACGACGCACGAAGTCCAAAGACAAACAGCGCGTGTTGAATCCGCATCGCATGCAGTCGTGGACACTGCAGAGCGGACGGCTCTGCGCGTGATCGACGTTTATTTAGAGGTCCTTCGACGGCAAGAACTGCTGCGGTTGTCTCAAGAAAATCTAGAGTCGCATATCAGCATCCAGGACCAAATACGCTTACGCGCCGAGGCGGGCGTCGGTCGCAGGTCCGATCTGGATCAAATAGATAGTCGAGTGGCCTTGGCAAACGCTAACGTGCTTGCTGACGAATTCAACCTGCGTGACGCCGAAAGCAATTACTTGCGCGTCGTTGACCAGTTGCCCCTGGATTTGACGCGACCGGAGACTCCGATGGGCGCCATGCCTACATCCATGTCGGAAGCCGAAACCGCCGCGCTCGCGGACCACCCGGTGCTGCGGATTGCCGACGCGGACGTGGACGCCACCGTGGCCCAGCACAAGGCCGCGAGGAGTAGCTACTACCCGCAATTTGATATGCAGTGGACCGTCGGCTTCGGGGAGGATCTCGACGGCATCAATGGCGACGACGACGAGCTCAGCATCCTCGTTAGGGCACGCTGGAACCTCTACCGCGGCGGCCGCGATCGCGCCCGCATCCGTGAGACCGCGGTTTTCGTCGACCAGGCCAAAGAGGTTCGCAATCGCTCTCAACGCCAAGTGGTGGAAAGTGTCCGTCTATCGTGGATCGCTCACGAAGCTGCTCTGGCGAGACTCGCGCCCCTGAAGCGACGAGTGGAGTCGACCAAGAAGACACGGGACGCGTACAAGAAACAGTTCAATATCGGGCAGCGCGCACTGTTAGACCTTCTGGACACAGAGAACGAGGTCACCGAGGCGCAGCGCGCATTTTGGAACGCCCAGATCGACGGCCACATCGCTCAATACCGGGTCCTCACGGGCGCGGGCCGCTTATTGGAAGCTTTGGGGATCCCTCGCCCTGGGGAGTTGCTGGATTCCGGAGCGCAGTCGATCGCAGCAAATGATATGGATTCGAACTTCGATATGGCAACCGAGCCAATAGCCACGTTCGAGGAATCGACGGACGTCGTGGAGACCGCAGAACCAACCGACGAAACCGGCGCCGAATCCGCGCTTCTTACTCCGGGCACCGCGGGAACCCCTGCGGACTTCAGCTCTGATGCACGAATGAAACCGCACGCGAATAATCAAAACGCGTTTATAAACGAGGCATCGAGCGAGACTTCATTCGATCGACTTCGAAGGACTTTCATGCGCACGTACGGGAGTAAAACAACGCGACTATCCATGGACCTCAGTCTTTTCAAAGACGGGGGTACAGATACCATGGGGACGAACTCTGCGTTCGTCGTGGCGATGTACGATCCATTCGTTGACTCCATCGTCAATTCGGAACAGCAGATCGCAACTTCTCAGTCAACTGGGCTCATTTTGGATTCTCAATTCGAAGATAGACAGCCGAGAAAAGGACATCCGCATTTGGATCACTCTCGCTGGCGCGGCGCCCGGCAATAGGATCGTAGGGCATGCCAATCTAACTGTGATATCTCTGAACCAGGAGGGCTAGTCCGCTAAAGCGGAGTTTGCTTGGTCGATGCGACGGTTTTCCGGTGCGGCAGGCTGCCCATATACCGATTTTTTGGGCATAATGCGTGTATGGTGGGTTCGACGGCGGGTTACTCGAACCTCTGTCACCCATGTCGTATTCCAGCTGTGTCGCGTGACGGCGCCAAAACTCATTCGCAATGACGCCCAAGACGTTTACCGACGATCTGCACTTACTGTTGCAGATTCTTCCGTGTCGGCTTAAGGAAGCACTCGAGACCGTTCCAAAATCCGACCTCCTGGAGATTATTCTTGACCTTGGACGATCGCCGCAGGCGCGCTTCCCGGGCCGCTCCGTCGATCTTGCCGAAGAACCGGTCACGCACGACGAACTTGATGACGTAGTCGCGGCGCTGGGTGAATTTGACGCCGATAACCGAGCCGGAATAGAAGGCACATTACACCGCATCTCCGCTTTACGGAACCGCAAGGGCCAGGTCATAGGTTTAACCCTTCGCGTCGGTCGCGCCGTCGTAGGAACCATAGACTTAATTCGCGACCTGGTCGAACGCGGAGACAACCTTCTGCTGCTCGGCAAACCCGGGATCGGGAAAACCACCAAGTTGCGGGAAATCGCGCGAGTGTTGGCGGAGGATTTCGCCAAACGAGTAGTCGTCATCGACACTTCAAACGAGATCGCCGGCGATGGCGACGTTCCCCACCCCGCAATCGGCAGCGCCCGTCGCATGCAGGTGTCGCACCCCGAAAGACAACACGCCGTAATGATAGAAGCGGTGGAAAATCACATGCCGGAGGTGATCGTCGTGGACGAAATCGGTACGGCGGCGGAGGCAGCCGCGGCGCGTACGATCGCCGAACGGGGCGTGCAACTGGTTGGCACCGCCCACGGCAATACTCTAGAAAATCTAGTGATGAATCCTACGCTATCCGATTTGGTCGGAGGCGTTGAGACAGTGACGCTGGGCGACGACGAAGCTCGAATTCGCAGCTCGCAGAAAACCATCAATGAGCGCCGCTCCGCGCCGACCTTCGATGCCGTGCTAGAAATCGTCCATCACCACGAAGTCATTGTGCACGCAGACACAGCGCGCGCGGTGGACAAGCTGTTGCTGGGTATGTCCACCGGCGGTGTGCGGCGCACCCGCGGTGGAATGGAGCCGGTTTCCCTGCCGCGAAACGGGAACGTCGTCTCTATTACATTGAATTCCAATAGCGACGCGCCAGACCGAAACCTCCCCAGACGAATTTACCTCTATGCGATAGGCCGAGACCTGGTAGATCGCATGCTACGCGATCTTCGGCTGGGCGCGAGCATCGTGCGTCGTGCCGAGCAAGCGGACGTTATCCTTGCATTGCGAAACAGGGCGGATGATCCGAGACTGAAACGC
Organism: Arenicellales bacterium; assembly: GCA_041576575.1. Lineage (GTDB taxonomy): Bacteria > Pseudomonadota > Gammaproteobacteria > Arenicellales > JAANXG01 > CALZGZ01. The sequence continues at coordinate 4,042 of JBFGKR010000039.1, forward strand.
ATCCTTGCGACTACTGGGGCGCCGCTCCTGCTGGTAAAGAAAAACACTACCGCGCAAATTCGTCGAACTCTGCAGGAGGTCTTCAACATCGTGTACGGCGTGGACGATCGAGAGATCGATACCGCTATTCGTGAGACGGAAGCCGCGATCAATACCGCTATTACCCAGGGAGTCGCCGTCGAACTTTCTCCTCAAAAAGCGAAAATACGTCGGCTGCAACATCGCATCGCAATGCGAAGCGGACTGGTCGGCGAAAGTGTCGGCAGCGAACCCTTGCGGCATTTGGTGATACACCCAAAGCCCTGACACGACGATTCGGTATCAAGTACATCGCCATCGGTAGATCCATATCTTCGACCACCGCGTTCCTGTCTTTCTCTGCAGTTGCCGGCCTGTAAAGCGCTGCCTCTAGTTCCGAGGATTTCGCTAAAAACCGCGTTTTTCATTTGCGGAAATACCAAAACAATATCGAAAGGATAACGCTAACGATCAGCATGGTGGTAACAGGGAGGTATACGCGCAGGTTCTCTCGTTCGATCACGATATCGCCCGGTAATCTGCCCAAGGGCAGTTTGGACAGCCAAGGCCAAAATAATCCAGCCAGAACCATCAGGATACCGAGAATGATCAGTGTGCGTGACACAAGGTTCAGCGCGTCGCCAGACGAGTGTTGCTTGGGCACAATCCCATGGAAAAGCCGGCCCTCGAGTCGGGATCGTCAGGATACACACTTGTCTTATTTTGTAGTTTTTCCAACGGCCGATACAACGGTCAATCGTCGCTGGCGGAGTTCACAGCGCGAACAAAACCTCGACGGCGGAGCCTCGCCTCCTCCTCTTCGAGGATGCGCAAGCACTGATCGCGTCCCAGGGAAGCAACGCAGTCTTCCTTAATGCGATACTTGAGCATGAGCAGTCCACGCAACTCGTGGCGTTTTAGGTTTTCCGTGCGCCGACAAACCTCAAATTGTCCTTTGATCAAGGAAACAATGTTGTCCTTCTGATTGATGTCCACGCCGCAGGCAATGGCGAGACGCGCGATGCGAACATCGAGTGCGTACAATTCTTGGTCAAAGTGCTCAAACCCGTTCACGACCAGTCAATCCGACTTGATCGTCCGCTGGGGACGAGCCCGTAACACCCGATCCGCCGCCTCTCCTTCATGGAACAGTGTACTCGCGCAAATCTTTTGGCTTCAGATGCCTTGCAAGACCGTGATTCTAGGGCATCGCTTGACACGTTCTTCATTATACCCTGTATCGACTTGGAACTTGATCGAAGTCAAACAGCTCAGCTACCGGATACGGATCGCGTGCTGCGCCGCTTGAAACAATTCTACGCTGGGAACAAGACCAAGACTTTCCTTAATTTTTCAGAAATCGCGTCGGCAATCGAAAAACGCCAATACAATAAGCAAGTTCGGTTCGTTTGTTTATAACGTAATGAAATTATTGCACTTCGATGCGCGGCTATGACCCACGTACGGTAATGTTGAAACAATTATGCTATAATAATCATATGTGTTGCCTCGGCGTGTCGAACCGAAATTGCACGGCTTAGGGAACCAGAATGACGGTGTTGTTGTGCACGTCCGATAAACGGAAAGCCTGATACGCCGCAGTGGTGCCCACTTCGAATAAAAGTGACTTTAGTTCACGACACGCAGGCAGCACATAACTATATCGAGACTATATCGAGCGACTCCAGATTCGATATACCTGAGAAGCGCGTTGACAGACCTCATCAACGCTGTATACCCGTGATTCTTCCCATGAATGGCAAGCGCCCACTCATCGGGCGTAGCATTGCAACCGTCGACTGCTGCTTTTCCTTCAATTCGCCGAGAAGGATCATATTTCCATAACCGTAGAAAAGAGGAGCGGACATCATGGCGGTAATCGCGATGACGAGGGAAATGGGTTCTCGTGGCAAAGATATTGCATTGAGCGTAGCGGATGCTCTCGGCCTCTCGATCATACATAGTGCAGTGGTGGAGCACGAAATTGCGAGTAAATTGAACATGGACGATGGCGCGGTGCACCGCTACCTCGAAGGCAAGCACAGGATCCTGGATCGCTGGAGCTCCAAAGTGACGGCGGTGGTGGCTCAGACCGCGGCCGAGATCTATGAGATGGCGGAACACGGAAACGTCATCATTCGAGGCTGGGGAGGTAGTTTCTTGCTCCGCGACGTGCCGCATGTTCTCTGCCTGAGGGTGTGCGCACCGATGGCTTATCGTGTACGCACAGTCATGGAACGCTTGGAATTGCAAGACGAGCCCGTCGCCCGTCGCAGGATCGAAGAAAACGACGCCACCCACGACCGTGTACTGCGACGTATCGCAGAAGCCGACTGGCGTGATCCGCTCTTGTATGATTTGGTGATTAATACTGAGCGCATCAGCGTAGAGGACGGCGTCGCTCTGGTGGAACACGTACTCCGACGACCCTCATTCTACGAAACCCCGGAATCGAAAAATCTGTTGCGCGAACTGAGAATCAACGCACAACTCCGTGCCGTGCTTCAAAGTGACGCTAAACTGACCCATGAAGGGATTGGCATCGAAACGGCTTTCGACGCGACTACCGGAGTAGTGACTTTGAGCGGTATCACCACGAACAAGGAACTTCGCACGCGCGCAGAGCTTGCAATCGCCAAGGTCACCGACATCGATCGCATTCGAAACCGGATCACCGTCGTTCGACCGGAGTATCGCGATTAATTACGGACCGATGTCACGCGCTCGCTTGCAATCGCCTGCCTGCAACGGCGCCTATTCGAACCCATGGCAATGGCAAAAGATTGCGACATTGCAATATCTGAACAAAACCGCGTAAACACGCCGTACGGACTCAGTTGTTAGAGCGGGAAGGCACATTCAGTCGGCTTGCGCCGAACGAACGCTTGCCGGCGATCGCGGATTTGCAACACAGCGTTCATCAAGAATGATACGGCTTTTCGAATCGCACCACGGACTAAGTCGAGCGTGACACACGGGATGCGATCCACTCGGCTGTAAAGGCGTCGTTACCGCATCAGAAGTGAGAAATTCAACGCGTTTTATTTCTCTTTCCACGTTTTCAGGTCCTGCTTGTTCCACTGCGTACAGCGATCCAGGCCACAGAAGTGCAGCACGTATCGAGTGTCTTCGAAAGTCTTCGCTACAGCCGGTGGTATTTCTGTCGTACAGACCTCGCACGTCACGAGCTTCGGCTCGTCGAGGGAAAATGTGTTCGACGTCAAAAGCCTTCCTGAACGCGGGAACGGTCGCCCCTGTCCTGTGTACACTTTGATTTATCATAATCCCTCCCATGTATTCCTATGAGTTTAATCTCAATACACCGGGGTAGCGCCCGACTGAATCAAGGCGTCGAATATAGTCTCTCTCGCATTCGACACTGACCGTTTCGAAGATGCAGCGAAATGTTTGCTAGAACATGATTCTCGGACCGGATCGCGCAGCGCTGCGGGGCGCGTCGTCGATCTGTTTGATTTGCGACCTTCCTCGATATAGCAGTCCTTTGACTCCGCCTGACTTCTCTAAAGAGGAAGCTCCTGATGGTTCGCTGGGCGACCCGTTATTCATGTTCTGACTGATGGAAATTTTCCGATAGTCCTCAGGAAAGAGGAACGTGGAGTCCTTGATATCGAATTTCTGTATTCGCAAGGCAATATCCGCTGCACATCGGGACGCAATACTTTGCTAAAGAGATTGTCGTCAAGTCCCGCTAGGGTAATCGACGCATCGAAGAACGACCTGGAAAACCTGCTTGGCTTGCCCCAACACACGCAACAATTATTAATAGTAATGTGATCATCGTCACAAATAATTTTCACGATTTAGTGCTAGAGTGCGCGCATGGCAGGGATGCTCATGGGGGTGATTGTAGAGGTCACCTTAATTGGTGACCTCTTTTTATCGTTGCAGTACGCAAACACCATGCAGTGTCTTTGATCCCCAGGTTCGCAAAGTTTCTGAGATCCTCGTGATGAAGAACCGACCTGATTACTATCGGATACTTCACGTGCAGCCCGACGCTCCTGTCGCAATCATAAAAGCCAGTTACCGGACTTTGATGACGAAGTTGGATATGCATCCCGATCGAGGCGGTGAGCACGAGCGGGCAGCTATGATCAACGAGGCTTACGCCATCTTGAGCGACCAAATCAAACGCAACCGTTACGACGAGTCGCTGCTTAAACTCGAGGGAAAACTGTCAAACGAAAAGAGGACGTACGAGGCAAAATCTGCCCAGAAGGAATGTCGGAACTCCGGATACGGCAATCCGGACTGGCAATGTGAATATCGAAATCAACGCCGGTCGACCGAGCCACGCTGCGTTTTTTGCCGGAAGCCACATCCGTATGGAGACCTCGTTCCGCTAGAAGCACACTGTATGCAGTGTCGCAGCCCTTTGGCCTACGCGTTAAATATCAAACGCATACATTCGGGACGGCGTAAATTGGTCCGGGTAGATGTGTACCAAGGTCTTGATTTATTCACGCAGTGGCCTCAAAAAGTACCCATTCGGGTCAGCTTGAAAGATTTTTCGCCGGACGGTTTGCAATTCTATTGCGACCGTCCCATTGAACTCGGCATCGCCATCAAGATTTCAAACACAATTCTGGAAGCCATCGCCCAAGTCGTCTATTGCCGCAAAGCCGAATCCGTCTCAAGCAACTTCGTAGTGGGTGCGCGATTCATTACCTTGTACTGCCACAGCGTTTGCGGAACATTTATCTCGACGACGACGTGACACGATGGCGATACGCAAACAAAAGACAGCAACCGCGTCGTGAATGAGGATATCGGAACGCTACGCAGGCACTTCAACACCTCCGGACGCGGTGCCGGAAACCCGGAGGTTCCCAATCCGTTAATCGACGGCAATGATTGCAACCATGCCGGCGACGTGGTGCTCAAGGATGTGACAATGCATGAGCCATTGTCCGGGGTTGTCTGCAACAAACGCCACGGTCGCTATTTCCTCGGGCCCGAGTAAAACGGTGTCGAGCCATTGCCCCACGAGGTCAGGGCTTCCGTTATGGCTCAGCACCTTGAAGTGGTGACCGTGCAGATGCATGGGATGCGGCCAAGTGGACTCGTTCTTGAAGCGTAACATCACGGTCTGTCCCAATTTCACCCGGTAAACCGGCGCGTCCATGTAACTCGATGCCACAACGCCGTTGATCGCCCACATATGGCCCAACAGCGCAAGATGGATGTAATCGAATTCAAGCCCTCCCAGTTTGGCCTTTTCCAACCTACCCAAATCGCCGCCGGCAAGGATCATATCGAGGCGCGCGGCATCGCTCGGATCGGGCTCCGGCATGCGATTGGCGGGAAGGGAGATCGGCCAATCAGGCGGCGCATCCCGCACCGCGGGCTCGTTGCTGTACAGAATCTTGATCAGCATGTAAGGCGATTGCGGATAGTAAGTGTCCACAACGCCGAAACTTTGTCCCGGCTCGTGGATCATGTCCAGCAAAAGATCCACGCGCTGTGCCGGAGCGATCACGGTCATTGACGGCGACTCGTAAGGTTCCACCGGCTGCCCGTCCCGGGCAATCACCCAAGGTTTATGGCCTTGGAATCGAAGGCCGAAGACGCGCGCGTTGGCGGCATTGATTAATCGTAATCGGATACGTTCGCCTGCGCGGACTCGTATGGCCTCCGGCGCCTTGCCGTTGACGGTGACGGTGTTCCCCAATCTGCCGGCGCGGGCGTGATCGCGGGACCTGTGGAAATCAACCACGATTTGCGCGTCGCGATCCAGTCGCCAATCGTCCAATACCCAGGTCTCGTCCCGATCGACTTTGAGCGGCTCTTTCTCCTCGATCACCAGCGGTCCATACAGACCGCGTCCGACCTGCTCTGCGGCGTTCGCGTGAGAATGATACCAATACGTTCCCGCGTCGGGCGGAACAAACTCATACACGAATTTCTCGCCGGTGGCGATCGCTGGTTGGGTAATGTGGGGGACACCGTCCATCGCATTTGGAATGCGCAGGCCGTGCCAATGTACGGTGATGCCCTCCTCGAGTGTATTGTTCACTTCAACGCGTAACGCCTCGCCGTGTTTTACGCGCAAGGCCGGGCCCGGAGATTCTCCGTTGAAACCCCAGATTTCGGTCGGCGGC
>JBFGKR010000040.1:0-9984 GCA_041576575.1 Arenicellales bacterium
CATTCTAGAGACCAAACCCTACGCCCCATGAACGATGACTCACGCTTCAAGCGATACCGCCGTACCGGCCAGGCCGAGATGCGCCCGTACGAACCCGGCGAAGACCTCTCCGGCATCAGCGTCTCCGACGTTGACGATCCGCCGACGGACCTGGGCATGATCGCCCGCAATCCTCGCAATCACGCCGACCAGTGGTACGTGGCGCGTGCATACTTCGAGGATAACTTCGAAACCCGCCGTTAGATCGGTTTCCGCCGGCTTGAAAGAACCGGATAAATTTACACGACTACCTAGTGTCGTACCGTTATCGGAGATCTGTGCGGCGCCGGTATCCTCGCCGTCGTCGTAATACAAGATACTTTCGTTGATCCAACCGGAAATACCCCATTTGGCTTCATGTTCTGCCGCCTGTGCAACAGGCACCGTCATCGTTGCTGCGGCTAGGCAGATTTCCGCTAATAATTTTTTTTTGGACATTCGAATTGCCTCCACAAACTATTGGATGATCATGGATAGCTGTTGAACGCCCAACCAAGCCGTTGCGCGCCCAAACAACAGTGTGTCAAGAATGCAACAACGTGTATCAAACATGGAACAACTGAATCGTCCCTGATCGCCAACTGCGACTCACAATAGTGATCCTCCAGGTGGTGGTGTAAGTCTGTCTTTCCGCAAAAAGTCCTTTAACCGACTGAGGTTGATGACAACAACACATATACGGAAAAGAACCGACGAGATTTGCATCTCTCTAACAACAAATCATGGAAGGCAATTTCTATACCAAAGAATATCAATACAAACTTTGTGGGAAGCCCCGAGGACAATAGCCGCCGAGCGGTGACGGCGTGACCGGTCGTGGGAGCGGCGGAGTCCGCCGCCATGACTGCGGTGCAACCGACTCAGACCACCATGGGGGGTTGGACCTGGAGCAGGCGAGTGGGTGGCCTCGCATGCGAATGGATAAGCACCGGAAGCGGCAGAGGGCCGGATAGTTTTGTTGTAAAATCGTCTAGCACTTCGGGCTCTAAATGCAGATCCACCAATTTTGTCTGATCGTGATGAACATATCGGAACATCGAATTGTCACCTTGATTTCTGCTTTTCTGCTCTTTTTCTCTAACTCGTCGTTCTCAGTCGCGTTTTCTGCCGGAGAAGACGTCATTTGGGAAGCAGGCGTTAACGTGTATTTCAAATACGCTGATCAGGATAAATCCAATTTTGGCAAGAATGATCATCCCGTCGAATTGAATGCAGCGGAGATACGCACGGTCCTCGAATCGTTGAAACTCCGGGAAAAGGATAAAGTTGCTTCGGATACAGAGTTGAAATCCGTCTTCTCGAATGAGCAGGCGAACATGCTCAGCCGATATCTCTCTCAAGGGCTAAAGAACGCCAGACCGGGTCAAGATATTATTTTTGCGATAGAAAAAAGCGTCCCAAGATCGTTCTTTTTATTGAAACCGAATCGGTTTTTCATAGCCGGACGAGCGTTCTATAAAGACAATAAACTGAATATCATTATCGGTGAGTACGACCGGCGCCGAAATGATGCGTATGAGACTATCTATGATCCGACTCATGTCGGGTCTCTGCGCTACCACCTCGATCATGGGAGACGCTCGAAAAGCTCGAAAGGATTTGATAAAGCTATCGTAATGGTCGATGGTGTCGAAATAAAGCAGTTAAACGGTACGCGACGGGAGGACTGGTTCGTGATCGACGTGCAAGCGGCGTCGGAAGCTTACCATCGCATGACAAGAGTACGCGAGCAGGAAGAAACGGAGAGTAAGCGCAAAGAATTGCAGGAATTGTTGGGCAGCGAGGAAACGGCCCGCCCCGTAAAAGGACCCCGTTCCCTGGGAACCCTGGAGGAACGATTGACCATATTGGAACGATTAAAAGACAAAGGCTTGATCACCGACGAGGAATACGCTCGGAAGCGGAAAGAAATGCTCGATGAACTTTGATTCACCGAATGTGCATCTACCCTAATGCCGTTGTCTTCCCGCCGCGGCGGGCCGTAACTCCGTCTCGGGCACGAACGGCCAAATCCCCAGGATCCTTGCGTATAAACAATAAACGATATCCTCGAGCCGTCAGGTCGTCCCTGGTCCTAAGATTCAGGATGGTTAAAGAAAACAACCACGCCAACGTCTTCGGTTATTCAGGTTCCGAAAAGCACACATCGAATGGGACCGAATGGAGACGCGTTTCCGATCCAAATTAATATCGAAGGAAAAAACATTCCCTGTTACGTGTGAACAAGCCGTGCCGACATCCGCAGCTTGTTGGGAATTTACAAGTATCGCGGTGGTCATACTGCATATTTCTTAAGCCAACAGCACTTGTACGCAACATGAAACTGATTGCTCTTGTTTTGATGCTTGTCACCGGAACGTCTGTTGCAGATGCGGGTTCTCCGGTGAGAGTGGGCATATTGAAGTTCGGCACCGTCAACTGGGAACTGGACGTGATCGATCATCACGACCTTGACAAAAAATACGGTGTCGAGATGAAGATCCTGTCGCTGGGTTCTAAGAACGCTGTAAGCGTCGCTCTGCACGGCGGTGCCGCCGACATTATCGTCACCGATTGGATTTGGGTGAGCCGTATGAGGGCACAGCAAAAACCTCTCGTCTTCTTTCCGCATTCGACGACGGTGGGCGCCTTGTATGTTCGTCCCGATTCGGGGATCGACGATCTGACCAAATTGAAGCACAAAAAACTCGGTGTCGCGGGAGGTCCCGTCGATAAAAGCTGGTTATTGCTGCGGGCTTATGCGAGCGCAAGACTGGGGCTGGATCTAAAAGAAGTCGTAGAACCGGCGTTCGCGGCGCCCCCAATTCTCAACCAGCTCATGTTGAAAGGCGATCTTCCAGCGGTTTTGAACTTTTGGAACTACGGCGCGCGGCTCGAAGCTGCCGGTATGCGGCCTCTGGTCGGGGTAAATGAACTGATCGGGGGGTTAGGCATCGAAGGCGAGGTGCCGCTACTCGGTTGGGTCTTCGACGAACGATGGGCCGAGAAGCACGAAACAACGGTGCTTGGTTTCCTGCGCGCCTCCTATGCCGCTAAAAAGCTCTTAATGGAATCCGACGCCGAATGGGAACGCCTACGTTCGCTAACCAAGGCGGAAGACGACAAAACGTTGCGCGCATTACGGAACGGCTACCGCGCGGGGATACCGAGTCGCTTCGGTGATGCCGAGATTCGGGCCGCCGCGCAAGTATTCGAGATTCTTGCCCGGGAGGGCGGAGAAGAACTAGTCGGTCCGAGTGCGGGGCTCAGTCCTGGAACCTTTTGGAGACGGACGACACCGCAAATGCTGTCGCCGTGAAAAGGATGTTGAGCGAACGCCGATTACACGCCTTGTCTTTGTTTAGTTTTTTCGTGCTGTGGCAGTTGATCGCCCAAATCTTACAGTATCCGTCTCTTCCATCTCCGATCGCTGTCGCCGCAAGCCTATGGCACCATCTCGTTAGCGGGGACCTCTTGTATAGCTTGGGCATAACCTTGTTGCGGGTGCTGATCGCATTCTTCATCGCGATGTTGATCGGTACGGCCTGCGGTATTCTCATGGGTCGCTATCGAACCGCCGACAACGCCCTGGACGGAATCCTGGTGCTTGGGTTAAACATTCCGGCTCTGGTGACCATCATCCTCTGCTACATCTGGTTTGGGCTGATCGAGGCGGCCGCGATCACTGCGGTTGCCATTAATAAAATCCCCACGGTGGTCGTGACAGTTCGTGAAGGCGCCCGCGCGGTAGACCACAAGCTTCTGGAAGTCGCCGACGCGTTCCACCTCGCGTGGCAGAGGAAACTCATGCGGGTCTATCTGCCTCAGCTTTACCCGTATCTGATGGCAGCGGCACGCTCAGGCTTGGCCCTCATCTGGAAGATCGTATTAGTCGTGGAATTGTTGGGAAGGAGCAACGGGATTGGGTTCCAGCTTGGCACTTTTTTTCAGTTCTTCGACATAACCAGCATTCTTGCCTACACCTTCGCCTTCGCGGCTGTCGTGTTGCTCGTGGAGGGAATAATCATGCGGCCCATCGACAATCGAATCTCCAGGTGGCGCAATTGATCAACTTGGCTATCAATATCCCGCGCAAGCAATTCGCGAGCAACGGAATCGTGGCGTTGCGTAATCTCGAATTCAGCATAACATCGGGCGAATTCGTCGCCTTGGTCGGACCTTCGGGAGCCGGTAAGTCCACCATCCTCAACATAATCGGAGGATTGGATCGTGACTACGACGGAGACGTACTGATCAACGATCAGACGCTCAGAGACTGTTCCACGCATCCGGCAAGAATCGGCTACGTGTTTCAGGAGCCGCGCCTCATGCCCTGGTTGACCGTGATCCAAAACGTCGAGTTGGTGCTCGATGGTGAGCACGACCAGCGCTCGCGGGCACGCGAGATGCTTGAACAAGTGGAACTCACCGGGCGTGCCGAGAGCTATCCGGGTCAACTGTCGGGCGGCATGCAACGACGAGTCGCCTTGGCGCGCGCCTTCGCGACGCGGCCAAACCTGTTGTTGATGGACGAGCCGTTTGTGTCTCTGGACGAACCGACCGCGCAACGTCTGCGGGGGAATCTACTGAGTTTGTGGCAGGCACTGCGCCCCACGGTCGTATTTGTGACGCATAATCTTCTCGAGGCACTTACTTTGGCGGACCATGTTTTATTCTTATCGGCCAGTCCGGGGACGATGATTCACCGACTTGCCATCGATATTGAACGGCCGCGGAGTTTGCAGGATCCCACGATCGGCGAACTCTATCAACGCGTGATGCGCGAACAACCGGAAATACTATCAGGACTTGTCACGGATAATCTCGAATCGGTGCAAGCGACTGGGCAAAAGCGAAATACCAGATGAAGGAAACCGTATTGCAGGTGGCGGGAGTCGTTAAGTCCTATGGAAAAACTAGAGCCTTGGATGATGTCGATTTGGAGTTGTACGAGGGAGAATTCGTTGCCCTATTGGGTCCAAACGGTGCAGGTAAAACAACTTTATTCCAATTGCTCACCGGATTGTTCGTGCCCGATCAGGGTAACATCGTGATCCAGGGTCACGATATTCGAAGATCTCCGGTGCGCGCGCTGGCCGGCATCGGCGTCGTGTTTCAACAACCCACATTAGACCTCGATTTGAGTGTGCGTGCGAACCTCCTGTTCCACAGTCGATTGCACGGCATCCCTCCAACAATCGCGAGCAAGCGGATCGCCGAAGAGTTGCAACGGCTGGGTTTGACGGATCGCGCTGCCGACAAGGCGCGAAGCCTGAGCGGCGGCAACCGGCGAAAAGTAGAATTGGCCCGCGCCCTGCTCCATGACCCGGCTATTCTCCTCATGGACGAAGCAACGGTAGGACTCGATCCGGCCTCGCGTGCATCCCTAGTCGATTACGTGTTCAATCGCTGCGAACGAGATGGTATCAGCGTACTATGGGCAACACATCTCGTTGACGAAGCGGAACGAGCTCATCGCGCATTGGTGTTGCACGAAGGCAAGCTGATCGCGCAGGGCACGCCCGACAGATTGACTGCGCAAACCGAACGTCCTACTCTCGCCCAGGCCTTTCTCGATTTAACCGGAACCGGCTAACTCAAAACGATTAGCGCTATGAACACTCGATTGCTTAGTCCTATTTTAATTTTGTTATTCGTCTGCGCCGAGCGGCCCGCGTACGCCAAAGGTACGGGTTATGTTTTTGTAAGCAGCGAAAAAGATCACGTAGTGACAGTCTTTCGGTCCGGTTCAATGGACGAGGTCAAGAAAATTCCCACCGGTCAGCGCCCGCGCTCCCTACGATTCAGCCCCGACTACACAAAGTTGTACGTCGCCTGCGGGGACGACGACTCAATCGATGTGATCGACGTGGAGAAATTGGAGGTAGTCAAGTCTATTCCGGTCGGGGACGATCCCGATCGCTTCGATATCAGCCCAGACGGAAGGTTCATCTACGCCTCCAACGAGGACGAAGGTCTACTTACTATCTACGATATCGTCAACGACAAACTGGTCGCCGAAATACCCGTCGGCGAGGAACCGGAGGGCGTGTTGGCTAGTCCCGACAACAAGCGCATTTACGTGGCGTCCGAGGTCGCCAATATGGTTCACGTCATTGATGCCCAAAGCCATGAACTGACTGCCAATATCGTGGTTGGGACGCGTCCACGTCGTTTCGCGCTGACACCGAACGATCAGGAGTTGTGGGTGACCAATGAAGTCGGGGGCACCGTAACGATCATTGACACACAATCCAATCGGGTTATCGGAGAAGTTAGATTTGAACCAAAGGGCTTTCGCCCGGAAGAGGTCACACCCGTCGGCATCGTCATCACTCGGGACGGGCAGCGCGCTTACGTCACCCTTGGTCACGCAAACCACGTTGCCACTGTAGACGTAGCCTCTCGGCAAGTGCAAGACTATGTCCTTGTCGGGAGACGCGCGTGGGGAGCGGCGCTGAGCGATGACGAAAATACCCTTTATGTGGTGAACGGCAAAAGCGACGACCTGTCGGTGATCGATACGCGGCGAAAAAAGGTGATCCGCTCCGTCCCCGCCGGGCGCGTGCCCCACGACGTCGTCGTGGACAATTAGATCATGCCAAACACGACGGCTTGCGTCCTGCTCGCCCTGGTGTCGCTCTCGAGCTGCGGACTTGCCGCGGCGGACACCCAGACTTTGGTCATAGGATATCTCGAGTTCGGTGACGACCCACGTTATCGCGAGACGTTCCTGGAATCGCGTTACCCGGCACAGCCCTGGGGACGACCGTTCGAAGGTGCGCAGCTCGCGAGCAAGGAGTCGCGTTTTGCCGCCATGACGGCCAGCGCCGAATTCAAACTCGAGCGGCGATCTGCGATCTCCGTAGAAGGGCTCATGCAAGCATACGAGGACCTGCACGCCGAAGGAGCGCGTTTCTTTATACTGGACCTCCCAGGGCCCATGGCCTCCGCACTCGCCGCAGAGACCAAAACCAGGAACAGTCTGCTTTTCAACATCTCCGCGCTCGACGACGAGCTCCGGCAGTCGAAGTGTCAAAGCCACTTGATGCACGTCGCCCCGAGTCGCGTGATGTTGACAGACGCATTGGCACAGTTCTTGGTGTTCAAGAAATGGCGCGATCTGCTGGTGTTGAAGGGCTCACAACCGGGGGACGAAGAGTACTATGAGTCGTTCCGGAGGTCGGCGCGACGTTTCGGTCTAAAAATCGAAGAAAGCAGGGACTTCGTTCTCGGGCGGGACCCTCGAGAACGCGATCAGAATAATATCGCTTTGTTGACCGCGGGCGTCGATTACGACGTGGTATACGTCGTCGACAGCCAAAGCGAATTCGCGAGGGACGTTCCCTACCAAGTGCAAAAACCGAGACCTGTGGTCGGTGCGGCAGGGTTAGTCTCGGATTGGTGGCACTGGGCGTGGGAGAGACACGGTGCGCCACAGGTCAACAAGCGCTTCTTCAAACTGGCGAATCGACTTATGACGGGTTACGATTGGGCCGCCTGGTTGGCCGTGAAGGTCATTGCCGAAGCGGCATTGCGCACCAAGTCCTCGAACTCCCAGGTGCTGATCGAGTACATTCGAGGTGATGAATTCAAAATGGACGGCTCAAAAGGATACCCGCTCGATTTTCGCAAATGGAACAACCAGCTGCGTCAACCGGTTTTTCTTACCTCGTTCAACTGGGTAGTCGAGCGTGCTCCACTGCGCGGTTTCCTGCATCAGACTAACAACCTGGATACACTGGGTTTCGACGAACGCGAAAATCGATGCAAGTTCTAGTTGTACAACAGCCCGAGTCATGAAAGCGAACCACGCACTTCAAGCAATACAAGCCGTCGGGGGTAGAGAGGTGATCAAGTTCCTGCAGCAGAAGGGACGATTGTTTTCCGCCTTGGTTCGACCGGCGCTGTGGCTACTCGTGTTCGCGGTCGGTTTTCAGAACGTCTTCGGTGTAGCGGTAATACCGCCGTACGAAACGTATATAGAATATCAGGTGTATATTGCGCCCGGGTTGATGGGCATGGTCTTGCTGTTCAACGGTATGCAGTCGTCATTGGCGATGGTGTACGATCGGGAGATGGGCCTCATGCGCCTGCTGTTGACGGCTCCGTTGCCACGCTGGTACCTGCTGTTGTGTAAACTCGGTGCGGGCACTCTGTTGTCCACGCTTCAAGTGTACGCGTTCCTGATTTTATGCGCGCTCTTCCAGGTCGACCTGCCGTGGACGGGATGGATCTACGCGTTACCCGCGATCGTCCTCAGCGGGATGATGCTCGGTGCGCTGGGATTGCTGCTGTCCGTGCACATCAAGCAATTGGAAAACTTCGCCGGAACCATGAATTTCGTGATTTTTCCGATGTTTTTCGTCTCGTCGGCTCTATATCCGTTGTGGAAACTGCAGGAGGCCGGTGCCGAAATTGTGTACCACGTGGCCCGCTTCAATCCTTTTACCCACGCCGTGGAGTTGATTCGCTACGCCCTGTACGGACAATTCAACGGTGTCGCATTGACAGTCGTCCTGGGTTGTCTGACGTGCTTTTTTCTGTTGGCCGTTTACGGATACGATCCCCAGCGGGGCATGCTGATGCGCCGTCCACAGCCGGCCTAGAGTGTGCGAGCCCCAGCTCGAGCCGTTGTCGGAGTGCGATTCACGGCGAAGAGCGCTGTTCCTCGACGCGCCTGTCATGTATCCAATCCCAAACCCTCGCCGCCCGCTCCAAGACATGCTCTCCATCCTCGGCAAGCACAAAACCGTCTGCTACCAGAGCCTGCGTCGCCTCTCGAGCTTTGGCGATGAATTCCGCTCTCGACTCGTATAGAGAATTCAAGGCCGGCCGCGCGTCAGACAGCGCGGTTCTTTGTTGCTCATCGGTTGGCAGGGGTACGAACGTACCGCGGAAATCGACCAGCGCGTTTCTACCTCCGGCAAGCTCCGATCGCAGACTCCACGGCGTATACGTCGCCAGGGGGACGCGGATGTCTAGGTTTCGCACTCCGCCCAGTTCGTTTCCAAGCGCGTCGACCTGCGGCACCAACGTTTTGTAGGGCGCGTGCAGCTTCGGAGGCTGCCGGTCAACGATGCCCTGTTTCCAGCGGGGCCCGTAATCGACGCGGTAGGCCACGTGCGCCGTACGCGGAATTTCCAAGCCGGGTATACGAGGGTATTTGACGTGCTCGACAGGAACTAGACGGCCGTCTCTTATCTGTGGATAGTTACTCGCGGGCGGCGGCCTGCTCGAAGTGACCCACTCCAGCAGTCGCATGAGTAAAGCGCGATAATTCGCCGACAGTTCCAACGGATTTCCTCGGTAGATATTACGATTGGCAACGTGTCCATAATCTTCGGGCGGGAATCGGTCTGCATAATGCTGAGCGCTCGCGATATGATAGATGCGCTCATTGGGCAGAGGTGCGACGTCTTTATCGCCGGCGGGTGTTGTGTGAATCAGCGATGCGGCGCGACCCCAGTACTCGTATCCGGTGTTCACGTAAAAAATCTTTGGGGCGTGTTTGCCGACTCGATGCGGAGTGAGCAGTCCATCGAGAAGACCACCTTGGGCGTCCGTTTGCGCGCGGCCCGAGAACGGAAAAATGTCGGTGGGATAGAAAAACGCGGAATACGGATGCGCGTCCCTGGAAGGTTGGGCGAAACGATGATTGAAGCTCCCGCGCCCCGCGCCGGCGGTCATTATCAACATACCGTCGTAAGCGCGTCTTTCCGACTCGTCCGTATTGAATCCCTGATACAAGAAGTGCCGAAGAAAACGGCCCGTCTGGGATACGCCAACGGCAATCCCAAGTTCGGCCGGTACGATGCTGGTGGAATCGTATTTCGCGTACGAAACGACATCGCGGATCACCCCCAATCCCAATCCAACAACGCGGGGGTCCTTGGCTCTATAGACTAATTCGTAGATCTTACCGGGCTTGAACCCATTGGATAGAATAATCGAATTAAAGATAGC
>JBFGKR010000041.1:0-9966 GCA_041576575.1 Arenicellales bacterium
CGAGATCCATCATTCGCTCATGTCCTCCTAAGGCGTAACGGCGCCCCGATGGGACGATAGAGATTGACGCCCGCCGCCACAAAAGGCAATTTAATGTTTGCGACACATCATGCATTTTTTACATAGGCGTTACTTTTCATGCATATTCACTGGGTCAGAAGTCTCGCCAACCTCGAAAAGACCGGTAATTTCTCGCAGGCGGCGGAGCTCGACAATCTCAGCCAGTCCGCCTTCAGCCGCCGCATCCAGGCCCTCGAAGACTGGGTGGGGGTGCCGCTCGTGGACAGATCCAAACACCCCGCAAGGCTCACTATGGCTGGCGAGCAGATGCTGGAAGCGGGCCTACAGGCCTTGTCACGCGTCGAGTCCGCGCGCGAACAGATCAGACGGATGGTCGCGCAGCCCGACGAATATGTCGTCAAGTTTGCCGCCCAGCACTCGATCGGCTGGCGCTTCTACCCGATCTGGCTGCAGGCGTTCGAGGAGCAATTCGGACCGATCATGTCACGGCTGCGTGCGGACGACCTGCCCAACTGTATGGACGACCTCTGTCGTGGGGACGTGGATTTCGTGATTTCGTACGAAAGCGAACACGCGGCCGGCATCGGCAACGATCGCAACTGCGACTCCCTGAGCATCGGGCGCGACCGTCTGATCCCCGTTTGCAAGGCGGAGCCGAACGGCGCACCGATGTTTCGCATCGACGACGATCCAAAGGTAATGATTCCCTATCTCAGGTTCCGCAAGTCGGCTCCGATCAATTGGCACATCGAGCCGATCCTGTCCAAATGGAATCTCGCCGCGCGTTTGACGCCGATCTCCGAAAATTCCATGGGCGGTGCGTTACGCATCCGCGCCCGCGACGGTCTGGGCGTCGCCTGGTTGCCGCAGAGTCTCGTGGAGCCGGACATCGAAGCGGGTCAATTGACGTGGGCCGGCGGCGAGGACCTCGCCATCGACCTGGACATTCGCCTTCTTCGTCTGATAAGCAACCACAACATGCTGATACGCAAGATTTGGACGTTCCTGAAATTGCGGGAGAGTGTACCGCTCATACGTTGAGCGCATTCAGATTCGGTCGCGCACTCCAGAAGTCGAGCTCTCGTTCCAGGGCGCGGGCGACGCGCAGCAGGCGCGCCTCGGTAAACGGCGCCCCGATCAGCTGCACGCTCGTCGGCAGGCCGTTGACATCGAAGCCCGTTGGAACGGTCACCGCGGGGAAACCCAGGTAGTTGACGGGACGGGTGTTGTGTCCGGAGCGCAGCACCATCTCGGCGGCGCCAGGGCTTGCGCCGACATCGCTCGCTTCGATGGTCGGCAGCGGATACGGCCAAACCGGGGTGAGCAACACATCCACGTGCCGGAATGTGTCGCTCAGCACGCGCCGCGCCGCTTGCGCCCGATTCGCCAGGGCATTGTGGTAATCGCGCGCGGGTATGAACGCGCCGACCAACAGTCGCGCCAGCGACTGGGCACCGAACAGTTCGTGATTTTCTATGATCGCGCGTTCATGTAGCGCGAGGCCCTCGACGGCGATGATGAGCATGGTCATCGCATTTGCGGTCTCGATGCCGGGGACCGCAACATCGACACGGCGGGCACCGAGCCGTCCGGCAAGCGTGAATATTTCGGACAGCTCGTCGGCCACCGACCCATCGACGTCGTCGAAAAAATGATTGCTCGGCCAGCCAATGCGGACGTCTTCGACGCCTTCCTCGATACGCGCCGAGTAATCAGGACCGTCGGCGCGAATCGAGACGGCGTCGTTGCGGTCCGCGCCGGCGATGGCGTTGAGCACGATGGCGGCATCCCGCACCGATCGCGTCAGCGGTCCCGCGGTATCGAGCGTCGGCGACAATGCGATCACCCCGCTGCGTCCGACGAGTCCGTGGGTGGGCTTGACACCAACCAAGCCGCACGCCGCCGCCGGCAGGCGCACCGAACCGCCGGTGTCGGAACCGAGCGAAGCCGGCACGATTCCGGCCGCGACCATCGCCGCCGAACCGGACGACGAGCCGCCGCAAATATACGCTCCGTTCCAAGGGTTGAGCGGCGTGCCCGCGTGCGCGTTGTGACCGGTGGTACCAAGGCCGAATTCAACGGAGGTGAGGCGCGCGCAGTCCACCGCACCGGCGCGATCCAAACGATCGACGGTGAACGCAGTTCGGTCCGCGCGATGGCCCGCCAGTACTTTGGAACCTCCCTCGCAGGGCCAGTCCGCGCGCATGTACAGGTCCTTGTGTGCGACGGGAACGCCGAACAACTCGGAGGCGCTGTCGGCACCGGGTCGGCGCGCGGACGTTTGCAGCGCGGCAACGCGTTCGAGCGCGTGTTCCGATGCTAAAAAAGCCACCGCGTGCAGCGCACGGCCGATGGTGTCGAGACCGGACAACGCTTCCGAGACGAAATCCGCGATCAAAGCGGGATTCGAGCGGATGTCCGCCCGCAGCGCTTCGATTGACCGGTAGCGCGAGGTCACACCGAGGGCTCTCTGGCAAGGTCCTCGAATAAGTGTTGAAAATCGAGATGGTGAGGCGGGGAGAGACAACCACCGTCTAGCGGACGGGATTGTGCGCACAGCAAGCGCGACGCTCGGGCCGCGCCGGTCAGCGTCTCGGGGTCGACGCCCGCGGCCAGAAGTTTGGCTACCATGAGGTCTTCGTGCGCGGTGCCAGACGCTTTTTTCATGGTGACTCCTGTTGTGCGCTCACGAGCCGGCGTAACCGACCCCTCGCGTGTGCGGGCCGTGCTTCGCCAGCGATTGCGTTGCCGGGGACCCGGTACGTTACCACAGTGGGACTCGGATGCCATGCCGCGCGACGTGGTCACAATCGGCTGTGAAACCAACCGGTCTATTCCCTCCATCGAATGGAAATGGACTCCCGGAGCGCGAACGGACGCCAGGGCCGCGGCGTGTAAGTGCGCGGCGTGGAAACGACCGCGTGCGTCGGCGTCGTCGACGGAGCAGCGTCGTCATCAACAATGCGCGTAACAGCAACGGTCTTGCAGACGCGCGACGGCGGCGGGGCAGGGTGGCGGATGGTACCAAATGATATTATACTTTGCCTCATATGAACGAACCCGTCGAAGACGTATGATTCGAGCCCAAGACATCGCCGAGGTTCTCGGAGGCCCGAAGACGCTGGGCCGCCCCATTCAATCCATGATGGACCTCGACGAGGCGGTGGCGAACGGCATCCCGCGCCCCGCTTTCGACGCCCTCGTGGAACGCATATCCGAGGAATTGGACGAGGTCACGCGGGTCAAGCTGCGTTATCGGATCATTCCGCGCGCCACGTATCAGCGCTCGCGGACGCTGAATACGCAGCACAGCGAGACCACCGAGCGCTTGGCGCGCATCTACGCCATGGTGCACGCCGCCTGGGAAGACCCGGGCGCAGCGCGTCGTTTTCTCACGACACCGCACCCGGAACTCAAGGGAAAAACGCCGCTCGACGCGGCGCTGACCGAAATCGGCGGACGTCAGGTGGAGGAGATCCTTGAGCGTGCGAAATTCGGTCTCCCCGCGTAAGGACACGCTTGCCGCGTTCCGTATCGCCCACGCCGATTATCCCATTCTCGACGGCGGCGGCGCGTACAAGTACGGCAGCCGCTGGTGCACGCCGGGCCGCTACATCGTCCACACCGCGTCCACCTATTCGCTGGCGGTCCTCGAGAACGTGGTGCACTGGCGCTTGTCCGCGCTGCCACCCGGTCAGCGGTATATCCGCATCACCATCCCCGAGCCTGTCTCGCGCATCACGCTGCACGCGGACGAGCTTCCCGGGTGGGACGAGTACCCCTACGGACCCAGCCAGGAGTACGGCAACGATTGGTACGACCGGCGCGCGAGTGCGGTACTCTTCGTGCCCTCGGTGGTGTCGCCCTTCGAACCCAACGTGTTGTTGAACCAGCGTCACGAGGAGTTCGTTCAGATTACAGCGACGGATCCGGAGCCCGCCGTGTTGGACGAACGATTGTTCGTGCAGTAGACACGACGAGTCCGATTCGTTCTTGATGACAATCACCCCGTTCCTGTTGCGGTCCGGCGTCGGTGAATGAGCAAGGTCGAGGCCGAGAACGTGCGCCCACGACTCTTTGTCCTACGCACGATCGCCGCTCCTAAGCCATTGCAAAGCGAGTAGCAAAAGTCCGTATTCATCGACCACGATATCATGTCCACAAACCTTGCAGCGGATGCCGGTGATCTCGCTCGCTTTCGGGTCTACTTGGAAAATCTGAGTAGGGATATCGAATCGGGTTTGGGCTTCTTCTCGCCCGAATCGGTGTTTTGGCGGGTAAGCCGCGAACCGACGCTCCTGCTGGCCGGCATGCGGGCGCTTTTACTGCAAATCGCGCACCCAAAAGTGGCACAAGGCGTGGCCGACCACAGTCGCTATCGGGAGGATCCACTCGGTCGCGGCATGCGCACCTTCACCGCCGTCTACAGTCTCGTATTCGGCACCCGGGAGGAGGCGATCGAGGCCGCTGTTCGAGTGCGCGGCGTTCATAACCGCGTACATGGCCGGGTGGTGGAACCGTTGCCGCCCGGCATAGAGCCGTTCTACGACGCCAACGATCCCGAATTGCTGTTTTGGGTTGCGGCGACGCTGATGGATTCCGCCGTGGTCGCCTACGAACTGTTCAATACCTCCTTGACGGCGCGTGAAAAGGACCAGTTCTATCAAGAAGCCAAACGATTCGGACAGTTGTTCGGGATACCGGAACAACGCTACCCCCGCTGTTGGGACGATTTTCAGAACTGGTGGCGGCAGATGCTTTGCAGCGACGCACTGGCCGTGACCGACACGGCGTATCGCATCTATCGCTGTCTGTTGACGGGCACGTGGCTGACCCGAGTGCTTGCCCCGTTCAATTATTCGATGGCCGTCATGCTGTTGCCCGAACCGGTCGCAAACGAATTTGGCATGCGGCGCAACACACCGGCGCGCCTTACCTTCCATACGATCCTGTGGATTACGCGTGCGTTGGTCCGAGTGGCGCCACGGAGTCTGCGCGGTGTACCCGCTGCCCGTCGCCGGGAGTGAGGATATGGTGTGGTGGGCTTTCGCCGCAGTGAATCAGATCAGCTGAACGGGGAATCGATGCAGATTATGAAATCCGCATTCGTGCTCAATTCATCGACGTGTGATTCGGTGCCACGATTGAAGAAATTGAACAACGGTCCATGCCGAGGATCTCACTCGAAACCGGGGGTTAATTTCTCGACATGCCCTGGAGCGCATTTTTGTCAATAATTTCGATGTAGCCGCGGCCCAGTCGCACCCATCCGTGCGTTTCGAAATCCTTCAAGTGCCGAGATACGACCTCGCGGGCCGTTCCCATCTCCGACGCGAGACCCTGATGCGTGGCCTTGACCCAGTTGCCGGTGCACCGCTGTTGCAACAGAACTTTCGCCATGCGGCGGGCGACGGGGCCGAACGCCACTTCGCTCATCCGCGTGATCACTGCGGAAAAGCGCTTACCCAGTTTGGTGAAAACGAACTGCTGAAACGCGGGCGATTGGGCCAAGGCGTTGCGAAATTCAGGCTTGCTCACCGCAAACACGGTCACCGGCGATTCCGCGACGCCTTTCGCTGGATACGGTTCACCGCCCAGTAAACAGGACGTCGTGAGCATGCAAGACTCGCCGGGACTCACGTGATACAGCACCATTTCACGGCCAGTCTTAGAAACCATAAGTACCTTGACCCTGCCTTCCACGACCAACACGTAATTCTCACACGGTGACCCGACGTCGAAAAGCGGCTCGCGCTCGTGGTAGGTCAACACGCTGGCGCACCGCTTGAATCGCACCATAGCCGCGTCCTCGCTGCCGGCAAGAGAAGGGAAAAATTGTTCCCAGTAGGTCCGATACTTAATGTGCGTTATCAATCTCCCGTCTCCATTTGTGTCTTTTTGATCCCTGGACATGTGACCCAATCCGCAATACGGTCGCAGGGCCGTGAAGGGTCCATAACGTCTATATACGTGGGAATATATCCCACGTAAAGGGGTTTTGACAAACGGTCGTAATGAGCCACCCAAATTGCGATTCGCGTAGAATTCTCGACCACGTGACCGACGCCGGGAGGCGCGGCACGCGCGGCTCGATGGGCCTCGCGAAACGCCACTTTCGGGCCGGTTTCGCACTCAACGCCGCGCGGGAACCTTCCGGGCCGGAAAAACCACTACCGCAACGCGTGCGTCGCGGCAAAAAGCCAGTATCTGGGTGAGAAATTACTCGACCGGAAATAGAAGGCGAACCGTCCCAGCGGTCGCCCGGCTCAGGCTGTTTGGGGCCCTCCCCGTGAACGCTTGCCCGGTGTCGCGCGGCCGGATTAAGGACTGGCGTCCCACAGCGCGAATACCGAATTCGCAATCGATCGGATTCGGGTTACAGTGACGCGCATTGAGAATCGACATCGGCGCCGATTGGCGTCCGCACACTCGGAGGAGCGACATCGTGTCTAGCAGACGAACCGGCGGTTGTCAGTGCGGCGAAATTCGCTATGAAGTGATAGGGCCTTCGCGGCAGCTCGTTGTCTGCCATTGCACCGATTGTCAGCGACAATCCGGCAGCGCCTTTGGCATGACCTTGGTCGTTGACGAAAGCGATCTGCGGCTTACTCGCGGCGAACCAGAGCTGTTCACGTCCAAATCGGAAGCCGGTCGCGACAAGTGGGGCGCCTTCTGTACGCAATGCGGCACGCACATCTACAACAAGACGGTGCTGCGTCCCGGCAAGCTGTCGGTCAAGCCCGGAACGCTGGACGACACCGGTTCGTTAAAGCCGGATATACATATATGGACGCGCAGCAAGCAACACTGGGTGACGATTCCAGAAGGCGTGGAGACGCACGAGAAGGGTCCGTCGTGAGCAAGGAGTCCGCGCAGACCGATCCGGAGCGATGCGAGGGCGTTGGTTTTCGTGAAGCCCCCCCACCCGGTAAACAATTTTAAAGGAGCCGTCCTAAGGCAACGCTCGTTTGAGCGGGGAGTGATCGTATAGTCGATGCCACGAACAATGGCTTACTCCAGCCTGAATGGGTACTCACAAAGATGGGTTGGACGAAATATCTGATCTCGCAGTTTGTTTTCGCTGCCGTTAGCACTGCAATCGTCGCCAAACCTGCTATGGCTGTAAATCTGGAACAAAGTGTGTGTGGAATAAAGGAGCCCATCTACTTCTGGCTCTGGAGTGCCATGGCCGGCAGCCCGAACAGCAAACGACTGCCCGCGTCGGACAACGTGGTGGACCTGTCTTTTACCACGCAGGACGGCAGAACACTGCGCGGCTATAAGCTGCGCGCGAGGAGGAACTCAGCGGAGCACGCAGAAGAGGCCAAGGGCTTCCTGTTGGTGCTGCAGGGGAATGCCATGCTCGCCGACCAGATTCTTGGCGAATATCGTGCGTACGCACATCGCGGTTACGACGTACACATCTACGACTACCGCGGTTACGGCCGCTCCAATGGCAAGCGCCGG
Organism: Arenicellales bacterium; assembly: GCA_041576575.1. GTDB lineage: Bacteria > Pseudomonadota > Gammaproteobacteria > Arenicellales > JAANXG01 > CALZGZ01. The sequence continues at coordinate 7,489 of JBFGKR010000041.1, forward strand.
CTGAAGGCCATCGTACACGATGTAAAGGAAATTCTTACAGATCTTAAGAGACAGGATTACAAGAACAGTCTCGTTTATGCCATGTCGCTCGGAGGTGTGTTTCTTTTGAATTCCTTGGACACCGACGCGCAACCGGACAAGATTGTTGTCGATTCCACACCCAGCCGCTTATCGGATTACGGTTGTCCCGTTGAATACGACCCCATCGAAAACCTACCAAACGATTGCAGCAACATCGTTTTTGTGAGGGGCCAGCGCGACAATGTCGTCACACCGGCGATGTCGCGGGACCTGGCGCTGGAGGTGGAAAACCGAAACGGCAAGGTAATAAATGATCCTGAATTCGGTCACCCGTTCATGGATGCGAGCGCAGCAACCCACAGGCGACGCATGCAGGATATTCAAGACTACTTGTTGCGCTGACCGACCGCCTCGGACGGTCCGGGGCGTCTCGGATTCGAAATATATGCGGTTCCCCAGGCGGATCGGATATCGACGACACCGATTCGCCGCAAACATCGGTGATCGCCGTACCGCTGGTACCCGCTGCCGCGGCATGCCCGGAATCTTGCGTAAGCGATGCCCGAACTGTCCCTCGACGGCGCGCAAGCCGAAGCGTTTCATCGATGCTGTGGCTTGGAAGTCGCGTTCTGAATCACGGTGCCGAACGTCGCCGTGCGGGTCATGAGCGTATCGACCGTGAGCGTCGAAGCCGGACTTATCGGGCAACCGGCCTCGCGCAATGCCCTGGCGGTCCAGACGTTGCAGGTATTCAAGGCGTGATAGCTTTCTCTGGACAGGTAAAAGCGGCCGTCGCCGTATAGAGACGGGCCGAGCGTGAGGCTCCGACCGGACTCATCACGGGCATAACTGCGTTCGATGTAACTGCACAAGCGTCGGAAACCCGCCTCGGAGAGCTCGATGCGGATCACCTCGCTGTCTGCAAAATAGCGGCTGACGGAGCCCCCGAACCCCACGATGTGCAGGACACTTGCGGTCGGCAACAATCCCGCCTTAAGGGTAATCCCCCAGTGCGGTTGCGGTGTCATGTAATAGTCCTTGTCGCCCCAGCCGACCTCCAGGTACTCCGCATCGGGGAAATCCTCGTGCTGGGGCCAGACGCCAGGCGGGATATCCGCGCGTTTTACCACGATTCCGGCGTGCCAACCGTGACTGACGAGGTAGATCGATTTGACGGGGGTATCGGGACCGGGCGGAAACAAGTCCGACGGTGGCGAAACGCAGGCAAGCAGCGGCCCCGCAAGCGCGACGATAAAAACTGGTACAAGCGCCGCTCTCATCGGAGTTCGTTCGACATGATGCTGCGCATGCCACGAAGATTAAGGAAGACGATATCAAAAAGCCAGTGAAATCCACTAGTCCCCGTGCCGCCGACAGGTCGACGATTTTAACGCGGTTGGATTTAGGAAACGCTTCGACGATTGTGCGGCCGCTAAATCCGGGATCGTTGCAACCGCACGCGGCCTTCAAGCCGTCGCAACGAATGGAACATTGGGATCACACCGTGTGATTCCAAGTCTTTTGTGACTGAAACGCATTGAAGATCGATGATCGGCACCTGCTCGAGCAATACTGCAACGATGTTAGTGTCAAGCCGTGTCGCCACGACGTATATCGCCTACCTGTTCTAGGGCGTTGCGACCCGCATAGATTGCACGGTGACAAAAAGGGTTGATAAAAAAGAACGCTTCGATTCGGTGATAAAGTCACTACAAAATCGATTGATTGGACAAGTATGTCTGCGTACGATTGTCATACGTCAGATGTATTTGACGTATTATCGAGAAAACTCGTCCGGCATCAAGATTTTGCTTACTCTCAAAAATGGAGGCGTTAAACTCAGAAGACGTTAGGGTTTGGAACTTTGCACAAAGATTTTATGCACAAATGCGACTAATTTGATTGAGGAGATCAATATATGTTGGGAAAAAACTACGTAACTGCGGTTCCGGCGGCACTGGGCAGCATGGTCTGCGCGGTTGCCGTCGCATTTGTGGCGATGTCATTCGCACCGGTGATGGCGGATGACGGCACGGGCTTTGACACTGACGGAAGCGGTGACGCTATGATGTTGTTCATAGGCGATAATCCCTATAAAGATCACCGCGACTTTGTCGAGGATAACGGTACCGCCGGCTGCGTTGGTTGCCACGACCTTATGGGTATCGGATACACGAACGATTTTGCGCCGGGATGCCTGACGTGCCATGGGGTGAAATGGGACGACGCTGTCTTCGATCCAGCAATGGTGACGCGATCCGCAGGCGTCTTATCGATGGCAAGTTTTGGTATTGCGGATAATCCCCAAAAACAGCACCGAGACTATGTGGAGGAAAACGGCGTTGCGGAATGCGTAGATTGCCACGCGCTCAACGCTGGCGGCTACGAAAATGCGCCGGGTTTTCCCGGACCGGGCTGCCTGTCTTGTCACGGCGTCAAATGGGACGATGACGACGA
>JBFGKR010000042.1:0-9715 GCA_041576575.1 Arenicellales bacterium
CAGCCCGACTCAAGCGCTCAAACCGGGACTTCAAATATCGTATGTGCCGGGGAAAATGCTGCTGAAACACAAGCCTGCCCTCGTCCGTAAGTCGCACCACGGTACATCGCTTGTCGTCCAAGTTCGACACGCGGCGCACAAGCCGCTTTTTCTCCAGACGGTCTACGACACCGGTGAGGGTGCCCTTCGTTATCAACGTCTTTTCGCCGATTTCCTTGAAATTGAGTCCTTCGGTGTTGCCCAATGCAAACAGCACATCGGCTTGAGAGATCGTGAGGTCCGCTGCGCGGTGTCCGTCGGCGTCAACCGCTGAAAACGCCTGGTACGCGCGCACCAGAGCGCGCACCAATTGGAGAAACTCTTGTTTACCGGCGTTTTTGTACGTGATCGGTGTTGGCATGGTCGAGATAAAAGTACTAACTAGGCTTATTATAGTTCTAACTAGTACCAATTGCAACACTTCAATGGGATGTCGTTACCTACCGCAGCCGAACTTCCTCGAGCATGCGGGAGAGAACTAAATGAGTAGAAATTGCGATTTCACGCCGGCCTTGTTGACCAAGGAAACAACCACCCGATTCCTACCTTCCGCCTTCGCGCGATAAAGCGCCTCATCCGCCGATTTCAGCAACATCTCCACGTTATGAGCATGATGAGGATACAATGCGACCCCGATGGAGACGGTAATCGGATCGAGGGGCTTGTGGTTCGCCGATATGTCGAGATTTCGCACGCGTCTTAGATATTTGTCCGCCAGGTGCTGCGCGTTTTCCAGAGAGACGTCCGGGCAAACGAGACAAAATTCCTCTCCACCGAAACGACAAGCGGTGTCTTCAATGCGCGAATTTCTGCTCAACTCCCTGGCGACGCGCTTGAGCACGAGGTCGCCGGTGTCATGGCCGTAGGTGTCGTTGAACTTCTTGAAATGATCCAAATCGATCATCAACAAGGCAATTGTGGAGTGTTGGCGCGCAGCCCTGCTGAATTCCTGCTGTAAAGTCTCCATCATATACCTGCGGTTATATATACCGGTCAACGGATCGCGGATGGCTTCTTGCCGCAGATCGTGCCGCAGTTTCAGGTTCGCCAGCGCAAGGCCGATTTGCTCCGCCGCCGAAACTGCAGTTCGCAGCTCAATTTCCGTAAGATGGACCTCACAAACCAAGTGCAGCACGCCAAAGGTTTCCGCCTGCGCCATGATCGGTATACATATCGCCTCCGTGCTTAATTCATCGTCGTAATGTTCACACAAGATATTTGTCTCTTGCTCTCTGGAAGTGTGATAGTGGCCCTTGCGCAATGCCCAGCATTCGTTCGCGCGAAACTGGCGGGCTCCCGGCCAGTCACAACCCCAACTCACCAACGTGTTGACCTTCGTTGCGGGCGTGCCCAGGATCGATATCGCTCCGCTCCGACCCGTTAACAGCTGCGGCAATATTTGGTTGAGAATCGTTCCCGCTTCTTCCACGTTGGTGCAGGCGTTCAGCAATGCGGTCATATTCTGCAGCAACGAGATTTCCTTGGTACGGAGCGACACCCGTTCCTCCAACACCGATCGTTCGGCGCTTATCGCTTTTTTCATCGACCGCGTCGCGGCAAGACCGAGAATCATCACTGCGGAAAACGCGCCAATGATAATGAGGCCGTACCCCCATCGCACCGCCGTCAATCCCCGGTGGATGTCTTTTAAAGGTAGTGCGGTGCGAATTATCAACTGCGGATTCCGGCTGTTCGCACCGGCGCCGTCTGGCAGGGCGTCTTCCATGACCACCGTGGCGTAGTAAATAAATTTCATGTCCAGCGTCGTACTGTAGCGCTCGCTGAATCCCTCGCCGTGCCGTAGCGCGGACACTATTTCCGGACGCGAGCCGTGGTTCTCGACGCGACTGATTTCGCTCGCAGAAAGCTCGGAATCTCCCAGTACGACTCCGTTCTGCGCAATAATGGTAATCCGAGCACCACTGGCTTCGCCGATCTTTTGCGCCAATTCATCCATAAACTCTGTTCCCGATATTCGTCTCGAGGCCGACACAGCGAGCGCCGCCGACGTCGCCACGCTTCGGAGTTCGAGTCGTGCGCGGTCCTTCAATACGCTGCGCGTGTAGTAATCGATGGCGAAGGCGCTTGCGATGCCGATGGCGAACAACAACGCCAACGGCAATACAACGAGTCGTCTGTACGTGTTCATGGTGGTGAGTGCGTAAGGCGTTCTATCTCGTTCTTATGCGGGGCCTGTGCCGGAAACGGGCGATTCGGACATTGCTCGCACCGCCCGGCCTCGCCGACTAGCATGAGTATAGGTCAGAATTGACGAGAGCGACGGTCCTGCGGCGCCACCGGGCGTTGTCCGGACAACCCAAGACAAGCCGCCGATACCAAGAAATTACGGGGTGTCATGCGGGGCCGGCCGCAAGCGAAAATGGGAATTGTTCTCAAGGCAAACGGATGGATTTACAATTCCCTGATGCAAGAGACCGTCCCTAGCGTCTGTCCGCACGACTGTCCGTCCGCCTGTGCGCTGGAGGTGGAACGCGACGGCGAAGCTCGTGTTCTTCGAGTCCGCGCAGCGAAGGACCAGCCGTACACCGCGGGCGTTCTCTGCGGTAAAGTCGCGCGTTACGCCGAGCGCATCCACCATCCCGACCGCCTCACCCAACCGCTGCTTCGTCGGGGCGCAAAAGGCAGTGACGAATTCGTGCCGATCGGATGGAACACCGCGCTCGATCTGGTGGCGGAACGGTTTGAGCGCGCAAGCAGTCGGCATGGCCCCGAAAGCGTATGGCCGTATTACTACGCCGGAACCATGGGACTGGTCGCACGCGAAGGCATCAATCGACTGCGGCACGCGATGCGTTATTCCGGTCAACACAGCACCATCTGTACGACCCTGGCCTACGCGGGTTGGACAGCGGGCGTCGGCGCCTTGTACGGTCCGGATCCGGCAGAAATTGCAGAAAGCGATCTGATTGTCGTCTGGGGCTGCAACGCGGCCGCTACCCAGGTCAACCTGATGACCCACGTCAACCGGGCGCGTCGAGCGCGCGCTGCAAAACTCGTCGTGGTCGACCCGTACGAGACCGCGACCGCCAAGGCTGCCGATCTGCACCTAATGCCCCGGCCGGGCACCGACGGCGCCCTCGCCTGCGGCATCATGCACCGATTGTTCGCCGACGGACACGCCGACCGCGACTACCTGGCCCGATACACCGACGTCCCCGATGAATTGGAGACGCATCTGCAGGCTCGCACCTCGCAATGGGCGTCGGCGATCACGGGTGTGCCCGAGGAAACCATACATGCGTTTTCCGAACTCTACGGGCGAACCCCGCGAAGCTTCGTCCGACTCGGCATCGGCTTTTCGCGCAGCCGCAACGGAGCACACAACGTGCACGCGGTGAGTTGCCTACCCGCGATCACCGGCGCCTGGAAGTATCGTGGTGGAGGCGCCTTGCTGAGCACATCGGATCGGTTTCCCCTGGATCTGGACTTGATAACCGGCGCGGATCTCCGCGATCCGGAGGTGCGCGTGCTCGATCAGTCTCGCATCGGCCACGTCCTTACTGGCAATCCAGCGGACCTCGGCGACGGCCCACCCGTCACCGCGATGTTGATCCAGAACACCAATCCGCTGGCCGTAGCGCCGGAGCTGAACCGTGTGCGGCGGGGATTCGCCCGCGATGACCTGTTCGTATGCGTTCACGAGCACTTTCTCACGGAGACCGCCCGCGTGGCGGACGTGGTGTTGCCGGCAACCATGTTTTTGGAACACGACGATTTATATCGCAGCTACGGACATACCTACCTTCAGATCGGGCGCAAGTTGGTAGAGCCGCCGCCGGAGTGCCGTTCCAACCACTGGGTCGTATGCGAGCTGGGGCATCGTCTGGGTGCCAATCATCCGGGGTTCGAGATGTCTGCTTGGGACTTGATCGACGCGACCTTGCGTCGTTCCGGATGTCTGCATGCAGATGCCTTGATTCGACAACGTTGGGAAAACAAGGCTCCGGATTTCGCGACGGGCCATTTTTTGAACGGTTTTCCGTGGCCGAACGGTCGTTTTCGATTCAAACCCGATTGGGCCGCATTAGGCCCTCTGGGACAGCGCATGCCGCGATTGCCCGATCATTGGAACGTCGTCGAGGCCCCGGACGAATCGCATCCTCTTCGTCTCATCGTCCCTCCGGCGCACAATTTCCTGAACTCGAGCTTCACCGAAACCCCCCGCTCGCGGACAAAAGAAGGACAACCGCGACTAAAGATACACCCGCGTGACGCGGCCTTATACGGGATTGATAGCGGGGATCTGGTGGAAGTCGGAAACCGGCGGGGGGCCGTGGCCCTACACGCGGAACTGTTTAGAAACATCGCACGCGGCGTCGTCGCCGTCGAGGGCATCTGGCCGGGCCATGAGTTTCCCGGCGGCGTCGGTATTAATTGTCTCACCAGCTCTGAGCCGGGGGCCCCCAACGGCGGCGCGGTTTTTCACGATACGGCCGTGTGGATAAGGCCTAAATCGTAGGGACTGCAACGAATGTGCTGTACCTTGACACCGTTTTTGAGCCGCGTGCGCGACTCTTGTACCCTTCATTCCGTGCCAACGATTCAAGGCGGAGCGCGACGGTGGCGGCAAAGCGGCCGATAAAGGTACTGGTAACCAAGATCGGACTCGACGGGCACGACCGCGGAAGCCGTGTAGTCGCCGCATTTCTGCGCGACGCCGGCATGGAGGTGGTCTATACGCCGCCTTGGCAGAAGATCGACGCTGTGGTGAAGCTCAGCCTGGAAGAAGACGTCGACGTCATTGGCGTCAGTTGTCTGGCCACTGATCATTTACTGATTCCTAAGCTGCTGCAAGCCTTGCGGGAAGCGGACCTGAAACACATTCGGGTTGTGGTCGGCGGAATCGTTCCCGACGAAGACGAGAAAATGCTGCTCGACGCCGGAGTCAGCCGTGTGATTCATCCAGGCACTGCGCTGAAGGATATTGCCACCGCTATTTTCGATCTCGCGCACGAGGCGCGAGCAGTGGATGAATTTTCTTGATCGAGGAGTTCAACGTGGCTGAAAAGACCGCTTCAATGTTGCAGGCCGAGACGGTAAAAGCAAACGCCAAGTGGCGTCACGACTACCAACAACGAATACCGGAAGACAGCACTGTCACCAATCGCTCCGGCATAGACATAAAACCGTTATACGGCCCGGACGATTGGGACAGCAATCGCTACATGCGAGATCTCGGGTACCCCGGTCAGCCACCGATGACGCGGGGGATCTACCCCACTATGTATCGGGGGCGCACCTGGAGTCAGCGTCAATTGATCGGTCTGGGCACGCCGGAAGACTACAACCTGCGTCTCAGGCGGCTGATCGAGGCGGGTAATTCCGCAATTAGCCTGATTCCGTGCAACTCGGTATACCGGGGTTACGACATCGATGAGGTCGATCCGCTGCTGCTCGGGACCTGCGGCACAACCGTCAACACCATTGAGGATATGGACAGGTGTTTTCAAGCTATTGATATCGGACGCATTTCGACCGCCATGAACGATCCACTTCCGTTTACGCTGCTGGCCCTTCTGCTGGCCGTCGCCGAAAAACGCGGAGTCTCCTGGCAGAAGATCACGGGCACGTCGAACCAGAGCGACTACATTTCCCACTTCGTCGCTAACCACATGTTCTTCCGCCTGGCACTCCCCGGGTGCCGCCGCGTACTCGTCGATCACATCGCATTCTGCAATGATCGGGTGCCGAACTGGAATCCTTTGTCGGTGGTGGGCCAGCATATGCAGCAGGCAGGAGCGACGCCCGCGCAGGCCATGGCGTTCACCTTGTGCACCGCTATGCACTATGTCGAGGATTGCCTCGCGCGCGGTTTGGACCCGGCGCGATTCCTGCCCCGGTTTACGTTTTTCTTTGACGTCTCCATTAGCTTTTTCGAGGAGATCGCGAAATTTCGCGCTGGCCGACGGCTGTGGCAAGAAATTGTGCAACAGCGCTTCGGCGTAACCGAACCCAGGGCGTGGCGATTCAAATTTCACGCGCAAACGTCCGGTGTGGACTTAACGCGTCAACAGCCGCTCAATAATATCGCCCGCGTTACCGTCCAGGCCATGGCCGGAATTTTCGGGGGACTGCAGTCGCTGCACACGGACTCCTACGACGAGGTTCTCAGCTCGCCCACCGAATCCGCCGCCCAGGTTGCCGTGAATACACAGAACGTGCTCCGCGAAGAGGCCCACCTCACCGATGTAATCGATCCGCTGGGGGGTTCGTATTACGTAGAGACCCTGACGGACCAAATGGAGCGTGAGATCCGCAGCGTGATCGCACACATCGATGCCGCCGGAGGTATGTTCAAGGCAGTCGAAACAGGACTCGTTCAATCCATGATCGGCGAATCGGCACGCGAGTTTGCGCGCAAGGTTGAGAGCGGGGAGCAGGTCATCGTGGGCGTCAATGCGTATCAAACAGAGGAGGACGCGAGCATGCGACAACCGCTCGAACGCCCCAGCGCCGAAGGCGTCCAAGACCAACTCAATCGTCTGCAGCGCTTCAAAGCCGATCGCGACCGGCACAAGGTGGACCGCGCATTGTACGAACTCGCCGCCGCCGCCGACAGCGAGAAGGTAAACGTCTACTCCAAGGTCGTCGACGCCGCCATTGCGTGCGTCACGCACGGAGAAATAGTCGCCTGCCTGCGACGCGAATACGGCGACGGGGTACCGCTGGTCGAGGTATGAGTGCGCGCCCCCGCGACGAAGTTGAACAACTCCTCGAGCGTTTGATTGCCGGGCAACGTTTCGCCCTGGCGCGGGCGATTACGCTCATCGAGAGCCGGGCCGGGCCGGCGCCGTCGATCCTCCGGAGCATCCGGTCCGCCATAGGGAATGCCCGCACTCTGGGGTTAACGGGCGCGCCCGGAGTGGGAAAATCGACGCTCATCAACGCCGTCGTACGCGAATACCGCAGTCGCAACAAGACCGTCGCGGTGGCCGCCGTCGATCCCAGCAGTCCCCTCAGTGGCGGCGCGGTGCTCGGTGACCGGGTGCGCATGGGCGAGCACGGCGGCGACGACGGCGTTTTCATTCGTTCCATATCGTCGCGCGGTCACTTGGGAGGACTCTCGGCCACGACCGCACAGGTCGTTGACCTCATGGATGCCGCCGGATGGGAACGAATCATCGTTGAGACCGTCGGCGCGGGGCAGTCTCAAGTAGAGATTGCGCAGGTCGCGGACGTCAGCGTGGTCGTGTGCGCGCCCGGATTAGGCGATGACGTGCAGGCGATGAAGGCGGGCATCCTCGAAATCGCGGACGTGCTCGTGGTGAACAAGGCGGACCATCCGCGGGCGGATGAAACCTATACCCAACTGGTCGGCATGCTCGACCTCGGCTGTGGAAATCGTCGGTCGGTGCCGGTGTTGTCCACCGTTGCCACGAACGGCCGCGGCGTGGTTGCACTCGTTGACGCCATAGAGCAGCGCTTGCCGGATTCGGATTCGGCTCTTCGACGGGAACACGCGGCGCGCCGCATCCGCTTCCTGATCGCGCAAGCTGCCGCGCACGAGCTGAAAACGTATTTGTCGGCCGAATCCGAGGCGTACATGCACGAGCTTTGCGAGCGCGTCGCGCGCGGAGAACTGAGCGTGGACAAGGCAGCGCGCGCCCTCCTCGACGCCGCGCTCAAGGCCCGAGATTAGCCCTCCGCAGAACAAGGACGCGCGTCTTCTTCGACTTGTTCATCCCTCCCGGTTGCCGTTGCGCAGAAAGGCGGTCATGTGGAATCTGGCCTGTTTTGGAGAATATTGGTATTGCCGACCTACGGGGCAAGCGCGACGCGCGAGACATCCGCCGTGCCGGCATTCCTCGCCCGAGGCGCGGCCGACGTGGTGCAAGCAGCGAGCGACGTCGTAGGCACCGGACTTGAACGCCTGCGCGGGACAGCTGCCCAGACAAGGTTTGTCGACGCACGTGTCGCAGGGTCTTCGCCGGGTCGGCACCGGGGGAAGAAGCAGAGTCTCCGCAAACAGGAGCGCGCCCCTGTAGGCGTGCCACAACCCGTAGTCGGAGTGGATCAAAGTGCCGATGGGGGACGGCCAGACCGGCTCGGCGCGTTGCGCCCAGCGCTGAAACGGGTGGTAGGGCGGCCCCTCGAACGGATATAGCACACGAGCGCCGAACTTCTCCGCGACCGGCTGCAATACGGATCGCGTCCAGTCGTTCAAGGGGTGGCTCCGCGTCGCGGCCGTCAGCGCGCTGCGGAAGGCCTCCCACATGGAAGGGCCGGCGTTGCCCGCGAGGACAACGGTTCCGGCGGCCCTGCCGCCGGGCATTGGGGGTACACGGTCCTCCGGCCGAGGATGGAATCCACCGCGCGAGAGCAAGCCCACGCTACGCAATGCTGCCGCGATTTGCGCGATGTCCATGTGTTCGATCTCGGCCCGGGACCAGATCCGCGTAGCTGAACCCGTCGCGCGTGCGGATTCGACCGGTTTCCACCGCGATGGGGATGCGAAACATCGGTCCGGCGTAGGCGAAGGTGTGGAATTCCCCGTTTTCGCCACAGGGGTCGACTTCGCTGGGTAATGCGCCCAACAGCTCCGCGTCGAACTCGCGACCGGCGAACGAGGGCGGCAAGGCGTGGTCGTCCACACACACGATACGGGCACGCAGACCCTGCGCGATCATCTCTTTGGCGAGATCGCGCGCGTCTCTGGCCCATAATGGAAACATCGGCTCGACTTTCGTGTTCGCGAGCAGCGACTCGTGGTAGGCGCGTATGTCTTCGAGGTGGAGATCGCCAAACACCGCGCGGTTGACCCCGGCTTCGCGTGCCTCCTCGAGCGCTGCGCCCACGATCGCTGCGTATGCCTCGTTCGGGCACGGATCGGGTAACGCAACCCGGGTGACCGGCAAACCACAGGATCGTGCCTGGGCCAGCAGTAGCTCTTCCGAAACACCGTGCGCCGACACCTGCATCCCCGGACGCTTGACCGTCGTCAGCAAGCCGACGATTTTCACGTCGCTGGAATCGCGAAGCAGATGCAAGGCGTAGGCGCCGTCTTTACCGCCGCTCCAAAATACCAGCGCCCGATTCATCGAAAAAATCGCTTTGAATGCCCCGACTTCGAGGAACAGATACTAACAAATAACGGACTCCGCACCGGCATCCAAGGGGCGCAAACAGCGTCAAGCCGTGTTTACTCATTTGACTTTCGCGTTCTTTACGTGTATATACACTTTTATGACCGAACCGGATTTATTGGAACGTTGTGAAAAGGTGGCGCACCGCTGCGCCGGCTTCAGCGTGCGGCGGGCCGCACGAGTGGTGGCGGGTCTGTACGATGAGGCGTTGGCACCTGCGGGACTCAAGGGCACACAATTCAGTCTTCTCAACGCGATCGCCGTGGCCGGAGCGCCCAGGATTACGCGCTTGGCCGCAATACTGCTCATGGACCGCACTACTCTGACGCGCAACCTCAAACCGCTGAGTCAAGAAGGCCTCGTGCGTGTTACCCAAACCGAAGACCGACGCGCGAAAACCGTCTCCCTCACGCCCAAGGGGCTCGGAACGCTGCGCAAGGCGCTGCCGCTGTGGGAGCGGGCTCAGCACTCCGTCGCCGTGCTGCTCGGTGAGGCTCGGTTGAAACGTCTGCGCGACGATCTCAGATTGCTCGAACAGCTGGACAAGAGCTGAATTTTTTTTCAAAAAATAG
>JBFGKR010000043.1:0-9691 GCA_041576575.1 Arenicellales bacterium
AGGATCGACAACGCGGTCACCGATTTACCCGAGCCGCTCTCCCCCACCAGCGCGACGGTTTCGCCCTTGCCGATGTGAAACGAAACGTCGTCCACAGCTTGGGTTTCGCCATGGCGGGCGCGAAAACGCACCGAAAGATTGTCCACCACTAGCAGAGCGTCTTGTTTTACTTGGTGCATTCGCTCAAGCGGCGCTCATGCCAGCGTCTTGCGCGGATCGAACGCGTCGCGCACGGCTTCGCCGACGAAAATCAACAAACTTAGCATTACGGCGATGACGAAAAATCCGGTTAAGCCCAGCCACGGCGCCTGCAGGTTGGCTTTGCCTTGCGCCAGAAGTTCCCCCAGGGACGCCGAACCCGGTGGCAGCCCGATGCCGAGAAAATCCAAGGACGTCAACACGGTGACGGATCCGGCCAGCGTGAACGGCATGAACGTCAACGTCGCGACCATGGCGTTCGGCAGCACGTGTCGGATGATGATGACAAGGTTGCCGACGCCGAGCGCTCGGGCCGCGCGCACGTAATCGAAGTTTCGCGCCCGCAGAAACTCTGCGCGCACCACGCCGACGAAACCCATCCAACTGAACAACAACAACAAACCCAGCAGCCACCAGAAATTGGGCTCGACGATGCTGGCCAGGATAATCAGCAGATACAGGGTAGGCATCCCCGACCACACCTCGATGAAGCGCTGAAACAACAGATCGAGCCAGCCGCCGAAGTAGCCCTGCAGGGCCCCCGCCGCCACCCCAACGGCGGCGCTGATTACGGTCAGGGTGAATCCGAACAACACGGAGATGCGAAATCCATAGATCAATCGGGCGGTGACGTCACGCGCCTGGTCGTCGGTTCCGAGCCAATGTCGGCCGTCCGGGGAGGAGGGAGCGGGAGCGGGGAGATCCCATGCCACGGTGCGGTGGTTGTAGCGGATGAGCGGCCACACCATCCAGCCGTCGCGATTGATCTTCCCGGCGACGAAGGGGTCGCGGTAGTCGGCCTCGGTTTCGAACTCCCCGCCGAACGCGGTCTCCGGGTAGGCTTTGAACACCGGGCTGTAGAAGTCACCGCGATAGTAAACCAGAAACGGTTTGTCGTTGGCGACGAATTCCGCGAAAAGCGTGACGAAGAACAACGTCAAAAACAGCCAGAACGACCAGTAGCCGCGTTTATTCGACTTGAAGCTGTCGATGCGGCGGCGCGTGAGCGGCGTCACACGCATACCCGCAAAGGTGGGATATGGCAAACTCGCTTTGTTCACGCTAGACCTCGCGCGCCTCGAAGTCGATGCGCGGATCGATAATCGTGTACATGATGTCGCCTAGCAAATTCATGAGCAGGCCCAACAGTGAAAAGAAGTACAGGGTTCCGAACATCACCGGATAGTCGCGGTTAAACGCGGCCTCGAATCCCAACAGACCGAGACCGTCCAGCGAGAATATGATCTCGATGAGCAACGATCCGGTGAACAAGATACTCACGAACGCGCCCGGAAATCCCGCGATGACGATCAGCATGGCGTTGCGAAATACGTGGCCGTACATAACGCGCCGACTGCTCAATCCTTTGGCGCGCGCGGTGATGACGTACTGTTGGTTGATCTGGTCGAGAAAGGAGTTCTTGGTGAGCATGGTCAAGGTCGCAAAACCGCCGATGGTCATGGCCGTGATCGGCAGCGCCAGGTGCCAGAAATAGTCGAGGATGCGATCGGGCCAGGAGAGCTCGCTCCAATTCTCAGAGACTAGACCGCCCAGGGGGAACCAATCCAAATAGCTGCCGCCGGCGAAAACCACCAGCAGGAACACCGCGAACAAAAAACTCGGGATCGCGGTGCCGATCACAATGACGACGCTGGTCCACACGTCAAAACGGCTGCCGTCCCGCGTCGCCTTGGCGATTCCCAACGGGATGGAGATTAGGTAAACGAACAGAGTAGTCCAAAGGCCGAGCGAAATAGACACCGGCATCTTGTCGACAACCAGATCGACCACATTTCGATCGCGGAAGAATCTTTCGCCGAAATCGAACAACAGATAGTTCTTCATCATATTGGCGAAACGCACGTGCAAGGGCTGGTCGAATCCGAAGCGCCGCTCCAATTCCTCGATGAATTCGGGATCCAGACCCTGAGCGCCGCGATACTTGCTGATCGTAGCCGCGGTCGCATCGACGCGCACCGTTGCTTCACCGGTCCCGGTGCGGGTGACACGCTCGGTAATGTCGGCGCCCTCTCCGGTCAACTCGGCGATAATTTGTTCTACCGGTCCGCCAGGCGCGACTTGAATCACCACGAAGTTGATCACCATGATGGCAAACAAGGTCGGAATCATGAGCAGCAGCCTGCGGATGATGTAGGCGGTCATGGCATTACGCCGTGCGCTGGCGCCACGCACGCCGGAAGACGAAATAACCGACCAGGAGCAGCGCCGCGAGCGCCGCGGCCGCTGCGCCGAAACCGGGACGATCCGTGTCGCTGTCCACGTTGGTCAGCGACACGTCGGCACGCATGGCACGGCCCAAAGCCTCGGACCTCACCGCGTCGTACCACCAGCGACCGATCATAGCGCCGTTTTTAGTGGTTATCGCCGGGCGCGCGAACTTGTCCCAGAACAATACGCGGTCCGCGCGTATGTGCCAGTTGGGTATAACGTAAAAACCCGCCAACAGTACCCGGTCAAGCGCCCGCGTCCTCGCCACGAGGCTCTCGCGACTCCGCGCTGCGATCACCAGTTCGATGAGTTCATCGACCACGGGATCCTTGATTCCTGCGAAGTTTCTGCTGCTGGGGTTGTCGGCTGCCGCCGAACTCCAGAAATTGCGCTGCTCGTTGCCGGGGGATTCGGACTGCCCCCAGGTAAACACGACCATGTCGAAGTCGAAACTGCGAAGCCGGTTGATGTATTGCGTTTGGTCGACCAGCCTCACCCGCGCGTCCACGCCCAATCGCTTCAGGTTCCTCACGAAAGGCAAGACGATGCGTTCAAACGCCGGGCTGACCAGCAAGATCTCAAAGCGCATTTGCGCACCCGTTTCCTCGTTGACAAGTTTGAGATCTCGGACCACCCAGCCCGCTTGTTGCAACAGCGAGAACGCCCGGCGTAGATTTTCACGAGGCCAGCCGCTGCCGTCCGTGGCGGGGGCGCGGTACGGGGTAGTAAAGACGCGCGCGGGCAGATTATCGCGGTAACGTTCGAGAATCTCGAGCTCCTCGCCCTCGGGTAGTCCGCGCGCGGCCAACTCGGAATTGGAGAAATAGCTCTCGGTTCGCGTGTACTGCGAGAAAAACAAATTCTTGTTGGTCCATTCGAAATCGAAGGCATAGGCCAAGGCCTCCCGCACTTCAACGTCGCGAAACACCGGACGCCGCGTATTCATGACGAACCCCTGCATTCCGGTGGGCAGCCGATGCGGAATCAATTCCTTATTTAGCCACCCTTTGTTCACCGCCGGCACGTCGTAATCGAGCGCCCACGCCTTGGCCTGGTTTTCTTCCCGATAATCAATGTCCCCGGATTTTAGTGCCAATCTGATGGCGGTGTCGTCGCGGTAATAGTCGATTCGAATGCGATCAAAGTTGTTGAGGCCCACGTTTACGGGCAAGTCCCTTCCCCAATAGTCTTTGACCCGCTCCTGCACCACAAAGCGGCCGGGTTCGAACTCGGCGATTCGATAGGGTCCGCTTCCGAGCGGCGGATCAAGCGTGGTTCTTTCGAAATCTCGGTTGTCCCAGTAATGTTTGGGCAGGATCGGCAGTTGCCCGACAATCAAGGGCAGTTCGCGGTTGTCTTTTTCTCGAAAGGCGAAGCGTACGCGACGGGGCCCCAGTTTTTCCGCCGCGGCGACGCCCGCATAATAAAAACGGTATTGAGGCAGGCCTTTGGTCGTCAACGTCTCGAACGACCAGACGACGTCATCGGCGGTAATCGGGCGGCCGTCGTGCCAGCGCGCTTCCCGTCTCAGATTGAAAATCACCCAGGAACGGTCTTCGGGGTATTCGATGGTCTCAGCGATGAGTCCATATTCGGTGAATGGCTCGTCGGCGCTCGAGGTCATCAGGGTCTCCACCGATCCTGTAGACACCGCATTTCCTTTGGGGATGAACCCGTGAAAACTGTCGAACGTTCCCTGATTGGCGAGTCGGATTGCGCCTCCTTTGGGGGCGTTGGGATCCACGTAGTCAAAATGGGTGAACCCGGGTCCGTATTTGGGTT
Source organism: Arenicellales bacterium (assembly GCA_041576575.1). GTDB lineage: Bacteria > Pseudomonadota > Gammaproteobacteria > Arenicellales > JAANXG01 > CALZGZ01. The sequence continues at coordinate 4,210 of JBFGKR010000043.1, forward strand.
GGCCGTGCATGGCGATGGCGTGACTGACGATTACATTGTCCTGCGCATAGACTTGCGCGGAAAACAAGAAGGTCAATAAACCGAGAACCGCGAGCATGAGATCGACGAGCTGCAACACTTGGTCGGCGCGGTAGTGCACCGATACGCACTGAATGCCGACGAAGACCGGATTTTATAACCCCGCGCTCCGACGTCCGAATACACCATGTTAGATATTAACCGTATTCACGCGAATTCACTCAATAGGCGTGGATTGAGAAAAAAAAGCGGCCCATTCGGGCCGCTTTTTCCGATCTCGTGGCAGATGCTGCGACGAGTCTAAATCCGGCGTCGTCATGCCGCTTTGAGATTGCTCGCGGCTTCCTTACCGCGTTCTTTGACTATGTCGTAGCTTACACGCTGTCCTTCAACGAGTGTTCCGAGTCCCGACTTTTCCACGGCGCTGATATGTACGAAAACATCACGCGCCCCATTTTCCGGCTTGATGAAGCCGAAGCCTTTGACAGGGTTGAACCACTTTACGGTACCAGTTGCCATTCCGGCCTCCTTGATAAAATTTAATAAATGTTGCGCGCAACTCGGGCGCGCGTCGAACAACCTAAATATCGATGGTGTCTTGAACAAGACCGTCCGGATCCGGACGGGTAGCTGAAGGCAGACCAGAACGTAGATTGTTCGCTTATGATGGACTCTGTTTCCAAAAAATTCAAGCAAATTAGAGTTAGTGTCAACGATTGTTGGGTTTCTAGCCGGATGGGAGCTTCGCAAGCGCCGTGCTTGCGCTCTATTCAACTGGAAAGCCCTGGTCGGTCCAATCCAACATACCCCCCTTTAGGTTGGAAACGTTGTCAAAACCAAGCGCGGTCAAGATCGCAGCCGCCGTAGTGCTACGGACCCCAGCGCGGCAAATCGCAATGATCGGCCTGCCGCGAAAAGACGCCAGTTCTTTTTCCGCCCGTTCTGGAAGTTCTTTCAACGGTATCAACCGACTACCGGGGATGTGCCCGAGTTGTCCAAAGTACTCGTCGGCTTCGCGAACATCGAGCAATAGCGGATCGCCAGCGTCGATTTCAGCACGAACCCGTTGCGGGTCGAACTGGCGCACGTTGTTGAGCTGCGCCAGTGTGGGATAATTCAGTTTGTCGTCGTCTATTGCGGTCTGGTTGGGTTGTAGTACCTCCTGAATTTTATCCGGAAGTGGAAACTCCAGGCTGTTCATGAGTTCGATATACTCGTCGCGAGATCGGCCCGCGACCCTGGGGTTCTCGCTTTTCTCCGCGCCGATCGTGCTTTCGGTGTTGCCGCGGTAATCGTGGGCCGGAAGAACAATCGTCTCGTCGGGCAGTGAAAACAGTTTTTGCGTAATGGAATCGTATTGATCCCCGGCATCCCCCCCGGCGAAGTCGGTGCGGCCAGTGCCGCCTACGAGTAGCACATCACCCGTAAACACACGGCCTTCGCCATAGAGACTGACGCTGTCCGGCGTGTGGCCCGGCGTATACAGGACCCCGAGCGAAATGTTTCCAATCGTAATCTCGTCGCCGTCTTCCACATGGCGCGTGGCCCGTGGCGTCGGCGCCCTACGATGCATCACAACATCCGCATCGGCCAGATCGGCGATCTTACTGCAGGCTGTAGAATGGTCTGCATGCGTATGCGTATCGACGGTCGCCGCCAAGCGAAGATTTTTGTACGCCAGCAGAGCCAGGTAGAGCTCGACGTTTCCGATTATCGGATCGATCAGCAGCGCTTCTTTGGTGTCGGGGCACGCGACGAGATAGGTCTTACATTGCGTCCCGTTGAGTTCTTTGCAGATCATGATCACCCTCCAATGTTGGATTCGTTTCTCCCGGTATGAATTTCGGGAGTTTGGTTCTATGACGACTTGGTTTTCGGATCACGGGGTAATATACCCGCGCCGCCGTCCGGTTCCATGCTGAAGCGGACGTCGAGCACCTCAAACGCGTACATGCCTACGCCCATCGAAAGAACGAAGATCAGCACCGATTCGTTGCCGGTCACCATCGAAGCCAAAGCCGGGCCGGGACAGAATCCCACCATGCCCCAGCCAATGCCGAACAGCGCCGATCCCAGGATCAGTTGCCGATCGATCTCCCGACGTGTGGGCAATTGAAAGCGTTCCCCCAAGAATGGTGCCGGCCGACGTAGTATGAACTGATGAGTGACGAAATAAATCCCGGTTGCCCCCACCATGACAAATGCAAGGCTTGGATCCCAGTTGTCCACAAAGTTCAGAAAGCCGGTGACTTTTTGCGGTTGAGTCATTTGAGAAACGCCGAGGCCCACTGCGAACAGCAAGCCGGAGAAGAAGATCACCAAATGCGATATCATACCCGACCCTCCAGGATCTGGTTGACGACGATCGCGGTCAGCGAACCGCACGTGAGGAACACCGCGGTTGCCACCAGCGACCGCGGCGCCAGACGGCTCACCCCGCAAATTCCGTGACCGCTAGTACAGCCGCTGCCCATGCGGGTGCCGATGCCGACCAGAAGGCCCGCGAGCATCACCGTGGTTCCGGAGTAAGGTATGCTGATGGCCACGGAAGCGGGATGATAAATCAGCAGTAGTACGCCGCCGCTCAGCAACCCGGCAACGAACGAAAATCGCCACAAGCTTTCGCCTTTTTTGAAATGGAGCAAGCCGCCGAAGATTCCACTGACTCCGCAGATTCGCCCATTGAGCAGCAATAACAGTGAGGCCGCCGTGCCGATGGTAACGCCACCTATAAAGGCAGAGACGGGTGTGAAATTCTCCATCTATTCATGAACCTCCGATTGATAAATTTAATGTTGTGTTTGAGGGTGTTTACACGCATTTCAATGCGCGCATCGCTTCGTCCGTACTGAGGAAGATTCTTCCCGGTCCAAGTTTGTCGATGAAATCCGTTAGCTTCAGTCGATCCTCGACGGGTCCCTTGACTTCGCTGAGGTGCAGAGCCACCCCCGCATCACGCAGTTCGGCGGTGAGCGCGCTCAAGGTTTCGAGAGCGCTGGCGTCTATGAAGTTGACGGCGCTGCAAATCAGCACGACGTGCTGCAGATCCGGGTTATCCGCTATGTGGCCGAGCAGCGTGTCTTCGAGAAAGCGGCTGTTGGCGAAGTAGAGACTTTCGTCGATTCGAATGGCTAACACGTGCTTGCACGTTCGAACATCGTGACGCAGAACGTTTCGAAAATGCTCGGTATCGCCGACACGCCCGACGACGGCTACGTGAGGCCGGCTGGTGCGCCAAAGGAACATCGCTAGGGAGACAGCGATGCCAAAAATGATGCCCATCTCAACACCGAGGGAAAGCACCGCGAAGAAGGTCATGAGCAAGGATATCGCGTCCGCACGGTTGTAACGCCATGCGTGCACGAAGGTTTTCAGATCCACCAGTTTGAGTACCGCGACAATGATAATCGCACTCAGTACGGCTTTGGGGAGATGATAAAGCAGCGGCGTCAGTACCAGCACGGTCAAGGCGACCAAGGCGGCCGAGCATATGGAAGCCAGAGGCGTGTTCGCGCCGGCGGTAAAATTCACCACTGACCGGCTGAAACCACCGGTAACCGGGTAGCCGCCGGTGAAAGCCGCTCCGAGATTCGCGGTTCCGAGTCCGATGAGTTCCTGATTCGCGTCGACTCGCTGACGCCTCTTGCTGGCCAGAGCCTTGGCCACGGATATGCTTTCCAGAAATCCCACGACGGAGATCAAAAAAGCGGCCGGCAGGAGTTCCAACCAGAGCTCCCGGTCTACAGGCACGAGCGTAAACGGAGGCAAACCGGACGGTATGACGCCGATGACTTCCACTCCGAGTTTCTCGTGCAGTCGTAACACCCATACGAGCAACGTAAATACGATCACCGCAAAAAAAGGCCCGCTTTTTGTGACGACGTTAACGGCAGTCGTCGCCGAGCGGCGCTCCCTCATCATTCGCTCGAGGGGACCCGAACAGAACAGCAGAATGCCTATGCTTGCCAGGCCAATGAACAAAGTTGCCGCGTTGATTTCGGTCAGTTGTTGGGCCCCAGATATGAGCACCTCATGAATGTGGTGCGTACGCGGCATCGACACGCCGAGAAGGTGCTTCAATTGACTGAAGCCAATCACCAGAGCGGCCGCGCTGGTAAAGCCTGATATCACGGGGTGGCTCATGAAGTTGACCAGAAATCCGAGCCGAACGATGCCCATCGACACCAGCATCAGACCGGACAGCAGGGCGAGTACGAGACCAATGGCCGAATATTGCGGGGCGCCGATTTCCGCGAGATCGCCCGCGGTCGCCGCGACCATGAGGGAAACGATCGCGACCGGGCCGACGGCGAGGGTACGACTGCTACCGAATACACTGTATAAAATGAGCGGTAGGATACTGGCATACAATCCGGCCTCCGGAGGCAGACCCGCAAGCAATGCATACGCCATGGCCTGTGGCACCAACATGATTGCCACGATTAGGCCGGCAACCAGATCCCCCGAGAGTTCGTTCAACCGATAATTGGACAGCCAATTCAGAGCCGGAACGTATCGATGGATCTGCGCCGAATTCATACTATTGCGCCGCCTAGCGAATGTGCTGGTTTTGATAACCGTCAACCGGTAACGAAGTGTTCGGTGTCGGATTTGGCGCGGTATCGATCGGTATGCTTGGCAAGCACGGGACAACGACTATGACGCAGGACCGCTTCGGTCACGGAGCCGAAGACACCACGCTCGAATCCACTCCGGCCGTGAGTGACCATGGCGACTAAGTCGATCTCCAGTTCGTCGATCTTTCTAACGATCTCAGGCGCCGCCGACTTGAGACGGGACGATTCGAGGGTTACACGCACACCCTTGTGTTCAAGCTGTTCACGCAGAGGTCTGATCAGTGTCGGCACATCCGTTTTTGTCGCGAATTCGGTGGTCTCCGTGGTGCCACGCTCGTCGTGGTAAAGATAGACATGGGTGTCAAAACGTTGAGCGATATGCGCAACCAAGGGCAGCAGTTCGAGTGCCATCTCCGCATCGTCGAGCGGAAATAAAATTCGTCGGATCTCATGCGGAGGTTCGGGCGACTCGTCCCTACGGCTTGGGAAAATAAACATCGGAACGGTGGAGTTCCGCAGCACGCCTTCGGCGACGCTGCCGTGAAAAACCCTATCCAGCCCGGTACGACCATGGGTGGACATGGCGATCAAGGAAGCGGGCAGAAGTATCGCCAGTTTACATATTTCCCGCACGGCGTTTCCCATGCGGGTCTCACATCTCACTGAACCGTTGCGTTCTTTAAAATGCCGCGCTCCTTTTTGAAGAAGCCGGCGTGCGTCATCGAGATGGGAGTCGATGTCCCTCGGTTCGGCTCGCAATAGATCCGGCAGCACATGAACGAGGGTGGTCTCGATGTCTGCATCCGCCGCGAGACGATGCAGGTGCTGCAGAATCTGATGGGAGAATTCCGACTGGTCCAGTGGCACAAGAATCTTGCTCAGCATAA
>JBFGKR010000044.1:0-9600 GCA_041576575.1 Arenicellales bacterium
AATAATAATTCGCCATACATCTCCGGAAGTCTGCAGGTGATGTGTCGTCGTATTTCGGCGCCCATACGCCGGAGTCCTTCGCGCCACCAGAGGACTGCGGTGCTCAATAATGGCGGCAACAGGGTGATGACCGTCAACACCGACAACGCGGGTAGAAACTGATGGGTGACCAACACGCACGCGGACAGTGCTGCGGGGATCCACAGGCTTTGAAAATGAATTGGATATCCGCGATACGCCGCCAGAGCCCGGCAATTCCAGCCCGCGGCTTCTACATAGGTATACACCAATCCTAAAGCGGCCAGCGGCATACCGACCGCAATCAGAATCGGTAATTCGGCAGCCGGTAAAAACGTCAAGACCACCGCCATACCGGCAAAGAAAGGCGACCATAATGCCGCCGACGAGAAACCGCGAGAGATCAATATCGCAGAGCGCGTGTCCAAGGTTTCGCGCCGCGCCAATCGATCGCCAATGATGACCACCGCCGACAGATTAATCGCGGCACCAAACAAATGGATGCCAAACAGAGTGCGAAGATAGGCCAGTCGGCCTCGCGGGTTGCGTGCTTCCCGCCGCGCCTGTGGAACGCTAACGAGTCGCAGAAAGCTCACCGCCGCCAGCATCGCCAATAGCGCATGATTTTGATCCACCAAGCGTAACACTTCGACGCTTTCGTGGTGCCCCCAGCCCCATAGCAGACCGCCGACACCGACGCCCGCCAGGATTCCCACTTGCGCACGCTGTCGAGCGGGGGCGCGCGACCAGAGGAACAGGCCCGCGAGCCAAGCCGCCAATCCCGATGGCCACGCGGGGAACAGCGGCCAAGCGCCATGAAGGACCGCTAACAGGATCATCAACGCCAACAACAGACCCGCTGTGTTTCGATGCGCAGGCATCAAAATGTGACAAAGCCCGTCATCCGCAATCCGACGGACAACATCCAAGCGGGCATACCGCGATAATCGGTTTCGAACTCTCTCTAAGCGTCGATCGTAAAGCGATGCGTCGCCGGCGCAGGTTCATGCGCGATTTGATTGCGCGAATTCCAGCAAGTTGGGCTTCAGCAAGCTGAGCATATCCTCGGTGCGCATCGAGATCATGTAACCTCGGCTTCCACCGTTGATATAAATCCGGGACAGCTGAGCGATACTGGACTGACAATAAACCGGCATCTCGCGGCGTGTGCCAAAGGGCGATGTGCCGCCAACGCGGTAGCCCGAGTACCTGTTAGCGACCGCCGGCTCGCACGGCTGAATGGCCTTGACGCCCAGTTGTCGCGCTAAGGTCTTGGTGGAAACCTTCTGATCGCCGTGCATTAAAACCGTGAGCGGTTCGCCCCGATCGTCCTCTAAGACGAGTGTCTTTATGACCGAATGCTCGTCCACACCGAATTCCGAAGCAAACTGAGCTGTGCCGCCACCGTTAATATAGGTATACCGGTAACCGGTATACGCGATATTGGCCGCGCGTAATATGCGCACCGCCCGCGTCATCGGTTCCCGCGCCCTGGGCATTTATTTTCGTCAATCCACGTACTCGTGGTGGTACGTGGATCCCCATGCGCCGGGAGTCCTTGCGGGATCGGTACGATCTGCTGCGAAAGATTTCGGCATCGGTGCGAGGTCAAATTGATTCAAAATACGCGATCATTTTCCTCCGCGTCGCCGCGTCCGGGAGGTCGCCTAATCCGGCACTCATATTGTCTGCCATGTGCTCCACCTTCGAAGTCGCCGGGATCACACAAGTCACTGCCGGATGAGAGACCACGAACTTGAGAAAGAACTGTCCCCAACTGCGGCATTCGAATTCGGCCGCCCACGGCGGCAAGGGCCGGCTGCTTACACGGTGGAACAGGCGTCCTCCCTGATAGGGACGATTGATCAAGGTGGCCACTCCCCGCTCCGCCGCCAACGGAAGCAACCGCTGCTCCGCGACGCGGTTCGCGATGCTGTAGGTGAATTGCACGAAATCGATTGGTTCCTTGCGCAGTATGTGCTCGAATTCCCGGTGTGATCGGCCGTGCGAAGTAGTGATGCCGATGTATCGCACCTTTCCTTCCGCTTTCCATGCCTTCAATGTCTCGATATGGATTTCCCAGTCGACGAGATTGTGGATCTGCATCAGATCGAACACCTTCACGCCCATACGTTGCATCGATCTCTGCATCTGTGAGATACCTTCTTCCCTGCCGCGGGTCCATACCTTGGTAGCTGCAAACAATTCGTACCCCTTGTCGACCTTCTTCAATAAGTCACCGATCACTTGCTCTGACGATCCATACATAGGTGAGGAGTCGATGACGGCGCCGCCTTTATCAAAGAACAAATGCAAGACCTGCAACAATCTGGCGCGTTTCCGAACGTCGTCTCCAACGTCGAAGGTCTGCCAAGAACCCATACCGATTACCGGTACCAGTTCTCCCGACGATGGTATGGCTTTTTTGATCGGTGACAGTCGCTGGGGATACACGAGCCTCGGTGCCAACAACACAGCGGAACTCAAGCCGGTCAGGACCTTTACGAATGCTCTACGACTTACGAAACTTTCGGCGCTCATGTCTCGCTGTACACTTTACCCTCGACCACATTCACATAGTTCGGATGCGAACCCATATTACAACGAAGCTTGAGGAGCGATCACGTTCGCGTGCGCACGAATCCGGCTTGATGCCCATGATAACGGGTGGCGATCATACTGGCAAAAACACATGCCTCGACGCATCGATGCACGATGGACTACACTGTGCCGCCGTCTGTCCTTTCGCCAGCTTACGATGCGCTTTTGCTTCGCGCTCACACATAGACCACTGCTTCCGTTCGATACTCCGGGCGTGCTTCGAGCGAGGGAAAATCGCGGCGTGTCAGAGATCGCGCCACCGCCACGGCGGCGACGACGGCATCAAGCGCGTCACCGCCCGCGTTCTCGGTCACTATGCCCGTCAAGCGACCGTCGCGGCTACGAAGCAGGCCCAAAACCTCCAGCGCGCGAAAGATCTCCGCGCGCGCTGCACGTTGGTTGAGATTCTTGCCTTTGTAGCGTCGATACAAATCCAGATCCTTGAGCGTCGACGCGGGGCAGGTCTCCAGCAACCACGGGATGCCGGCGACCGGGCATTGCATCGGGAGCACTCGCGCCGATCGGGTCGCGACCAAGGGCGCGAGGACAGCGCGGATGCCCCAATAGGTCTGGCGAAACATACGCAGATTGTACGGCGAAAAAGGTGTCCTCGCGGCGACATCGGTCAGCCGCTTCAATTCCCGATCGGGATAACGTCGGCGACACCAACGCCGGAATTGATGCGCGTCCGGGAATCGCTCCTCGAAACCCAAGACGAAATCACGCCAGTTCTCCGCAGCCATCAGGCGTTGCGGCAGCCCGAACGGAAAATCGAAACCGATCGCGGAGTTGCCCTGAGAGCGTATCCAACGGACCAAGGCCGGGTAGCAAACTTCGCGTTCGAGAGACGACCCGAGCAGTTGGTCGCCACGCCGCACGTGCTGCAATACGAACAAGCAACCTTGGCGTGTGCCGGAAGCAATCCAGATGCTGGCACCTGCATTCACGGCGCCACTCCAATCTATGCCGTGAATACGCGAAATTGAGGCGCCTATACCCACCGATTTCGATGCCCGTCCCATATCACGTTGCCGGAGTCCTCGTCACGACAATCACTTATGCGCCCGTACTACCACGAACGATCCCTCCCCGAATCCTTGTTTTACCGGCTCTACGGCAACGATCTCGTCCAATTCTTTGAACAGGGTTTGCACAATTGCAGATTCCTCGAAACCCGCGTCGTGCAGGCTTCTCCGGACTTCGGCGACCGTATGAAATACGGCACCTTTGTAAAAACCGCTCTCCTTCCTGTGCGTTGCGTAGTGCTTCCCGAGGGGACTGTTCCTGTCGATGAAGCCGATAACGATTACTCCGCCCGGCTTGAGGATACGATGGGCCTCGCACAGCGCTTTTTCCAGTGAGTCGAGAAAGCAAATCGTCGTGACAAATAGCGCGTAGTCGTATTCCTCATCTTCGAGCGGCAATGCTTCTGCGACACCTGCCATCGTCTCGAGGCCTTTTACCGCGGCGATGTGCCTCATGGTTTGGGAGGGATCAACGCCCAGTGTGACCCCCAACGGCAGCGCGAAGCGTCCTGTGCCCACTCCGATTTCTACGCCTTTTCCCTTTGTAGGGGTCAGTCGTCGTAAGGCAGCGAGCTCCGATTTATAGACGTATGGATGGCGTTCGAACCACGCATCGTACTCGCTCGCGCAGGTATCGAAGGCGCTTGTTTTTGGCATAATTCGTGAGTCAACACCAAAACGACGTTTCTTTGTCTTCAACCAGCGTCATCCAGGGGCAACTACTATCGCCTCGATAACGCGGTTTCAAACCGCAAATATCGTTACATCGTAATCGGAGAACGGGCTCATGAAAACCGAACGAAAATACAGTAAACCCGGATCCTGGAATAGACATGCGGCGTGCCTGTTGGCTCCCTTGTCTCTATCGGTCGGACCGTCGCACGAGACCGTCGCCCTGCCTGTTGCCGAACGGCACAACATGGAACTGGTCGGTCAGCACACTTTGGACGGCCGCAGCGCCTACCAGCCGGTGATACAGCAACAGGGAGGACGTTGGATCGCCTATGTGGGCCATCACTCGGGTAGCGCACGAAACTCACGCACCGGTGACAACGAGCCGAATGGTACGTCGATCGTGGACGTATCCGATGCCTCAACGCCGATCTATCTCCACCACATACCGGCAAGGGGTGGGGCGCAGATGGTGCAGACCTGCCTGGGACGGGATTTGCCCATCCAGGACGATAAGGTCTATTTACTGCGCACCAACGGCAACACATCGCACGAGGTGTGGGATGTCACCGAACCCGGCGCCCCGGCGCGGATCGGCACGCCCTTATCGGGCGGAAACGCTACCCACAAGAACTGGTGGGACTGCAGATCCGGCGTCGCTTATATGGTGTACGACGGACGGCACTCCGGATGGTCTACCAACCGTCTGGTGTGGGTCGTCGATCTTGCGGATCCACGGCGGCCGAAGATCATCCGCCAGTTCGGCTTGCCCGGACACAGACCGGAACACCGAACAAGCACGACGACACCGGGCGCCCACGAGGCGACCTTGTCTCCGGACGGTAAGCGCCTTTTTGTCGCGTACGGCACTGGCAATAGAGGTGTAATGCAGATCGTCGACGTGGCGCGCCTGCTAGAATGCCGGCCGTCGTGCCCCTTGAAGCCGACGGTAGAGGACTTGCTCTACCCGCAGGTGGCACGGTTGGACATGCCGTACTTTTGGGGAGCGCACACCGCCTGGCCGGTGATGGGAATCGACGTTCCGGAACAGGCGAAGTTCATCAATGCAACCCCCCGCGACTTCGTGGTCCTCGTCTCGGAATCTTTTGCACCGGAGTGCCAGGAGGATGCGCACGACATGGTCTTTCTCGTGGACATCAGCGACGAGCAGAGGCCGTTTCCCGTCGCCAATTACCAGGTCCGAGAATCTCAGGGAGCGTTCTGCGATCGCGGCGGCCGTTTCGGCGCCCACGCGGTGAACTGGTCGTACCATCCGTCCTACTACCGAAGGGTCGTGATGGTGTCCTACTTCAACGCGGGGGCGCGCGCGGTGGACATCCGCGACCCCTTTCACCCCAGGGAGGCGGGTTTTTACGTCCCGGCGTCGAGCCGTTCCGTCATTCAGACCAACAACGTCGAAATCGACGGCCGCGGTTTGATTTATTTAGTGGATCGCGCCGGCGCCGGGATGCACATCGTGCGCCTGACCGGACCCGCCGCAGACATCGTTCAGCTACCGCAGTCGCAGTAGATCCGGCAACGCGTCCGCGCATACCGCATCGATTATTTAGGACTCATCTTTTTTGCCCCGGCCGCCTGATGACGCCGTCAAAGGTCTTTCCGGGATAGGCGGGCGTTTTCGCAACCGTGTCGAAGCCGGGCAGGGCCTGCATGTGCGCGAGCATCCGCGCACGCATGGCCTTGTCCGGCAGGGGGCCCTTAAGCGCACCAATGTTGTCCGCCTGGTGCTTGGGATTAGTGGTCGCGGGGATCGCGCAGGTCACGGCAGGATGGGAAATGATCCACTTGAGGAAATATTGGGCCCAGGATTCGCAACCAATCTCTTTTGCAAAGTCCGGCAGCGGAACGTCTTTTACGATGGTAAAAAGACGGGCTTTTTCGAACGGCATGTTCACGAGCACCGCTGTGCCCTGATCCAGGGCGGCGGGAAGAAGTCGTTCCTCGGCGACCCGGGTAGCTAGGTTGTAGCGCAACTGCACGAAATCCACGACGCCCTTTTCAACCCAACTGGTGAGTCCACCGAATTGCTGTGGGATATGATGAGTCACGCCGATGTATCGAACTCGGCCCTCCTCCTTCCACTCCTGTAAGAGATTCACGATCACCGGAGCGTTGACCAGGCTGTGACACTGCATGAGATCGAATTGATCCCGCCACAAGCGCTCCATCGACTGACGCAGCTGTCGCAACGCATGGCTGTCGTCGCCCAGCCATTCGCCGGTGGCCCAGATTTTGTCGGCGATGAAGAGCTCCTGGGTAATCCCCAATGCGGTGGCAAAATCGCCGATGCTGACTTCGGCCATGCCGTACAAAGGCGACACGTCCACCACCCTCCCGCCGCCTTCGTAGAACACCTTGAGGACTTCGCGCAGGTGGTCGCGTGGTTTGCCGGGTTTGGTGTCAAACGCCATGTGCGTGCCCAAGCCGATAGGTGGGATCTCCTCGCCGGTTCGGGGTATCGCGCGCAGCAGCGTGCTTTCCGGCTTGGCCGACGCTGGTGCGCTGTGGAATAAACTGGGAACGCTCAACGCGCCGACGCCCAATCCCACCGCTTTCAGCGCGTTCCTCCTGGAAGTATTAATTTTTTGTTTACTATGCTCACGACGGTTCATGCTTCCTCCTCGGATTGCAATTGCCATGTTTGCTCGCATCCGGCGGCGGCACGACCCAGGCAGAAGCCCGGTCCTCCCGAGACACGCCGATAAAAGTTCACTAGTGCCACGAACCCAAAGTGTGATTCCGTCAGATCTGAATTTCAAGCATTTCCGTGTCCATTTTCGGTCCACTACGTTTACTGCTTCCACCGACCCGGCATGAAGGACATCTGTCAACGTATGGTCTCTTCGGAGAAGAAATGTGTCTTGACCGACTTACTGCTGTCAACTAAGTTTTTTGTGGGGAACGCGCTGCGCTGACTGATCGTGGCAACCCCAATGCATGAAGTGTCTCAGCAATCGCTCCACGCTCAATGTGCCACAGATCGACAAGACATTCTCACCGTTCCAGATGCTCGAGGCCGCGCGCCCGCGCAACCTCTATTCGATCGGACTCGCGAAAATCCTGGCGAGCGTCATGTTAGCAGCGTCAACATTCATCCTCTCCCCTCCACTTCAAAGTAATGAGTTCGAGCTAAGCGCTCAGCTATATAGGCGCATCGAAAGCACGTACGGAATCGCCGCTCGGCGACGCGTGGAGCGCTGGCGTCGACTCGTAAGCCAATCATCAGGAGAAATCGAACAACTCAAACTCGAGGCCGTCAATCGATTTTTCAACGAGCTGAACTTTGTGTCCGACATCGATCATTGGGGCGACCTCGATTACTGGGCTACACCATTGGAATTTCTGGGCACCAACGGCGGCGACTGCGAGGATTTTTCGGTAGCAAAGTACTTCACGTTAAAAGAATTGGGCATACCCGATCACAAACTCGCACTGACCTATGTGAAGTCACTGAAACTCAACCAAGCCCACATGGTGGTAACGTATTTCCCCGACGCACAACAAGAACCCCTCGTCCTGGACAATCTCGTCCCACAGATCAAATCCGCTTCACTGCGCAAGGATCTGATCCCCATCTACAGTTTCAGCGGTGACGGTTTGTGGGTGGCCAAACAACGAGGACGCGGACGATTCCTGGGTAAAGCGGAACGCTCTGGTAAGTGGAAGAGCATAACAAATCGCATCGCTCGGAACGAGCTGCGACCCGCCAATCGCCGCACAGAACGAACAGCCACGCATCGATAATTATTGCAGCCGTGATATAGAGATGACACTGTACAAGCAGATCTTTTTTCTCATTGTAATCCTGTTTGTGATTATGTTTACCGGAACGATGCTGGTTAACTTCAACAGCGTCAAGGTCTTTCTCACTGAACAACTCGAATCCCACGCGCAGGACACGGCCACCTCCCTGGGACTTTCACTGTCTACATTGACAAGCGTGGACGACGTTTCCGCTATGGAAACGACCGTTAATGCAATTTTCGACGGAGGTTATTACCAAGAGATCAGCGTCGAATTGAAAGACGGCGAGACAGCCGTGGAGCGGCGTCTCGATGTGAACATCGAAGGCGTTCCTTCATGGTTCATACATATGATACCGCTTGAGACCTCATTCGCACGGGCGAACGTGATGTCGGGATGGAGCCTGGCCGGGACCGTAATCGTGAAAAGCCACCCCGGCTATGCTTATCTCGAGCTCTGGCGGACCGCAACTCGCATGCTCATTTGGTTTAGCCTGTTGGCCACTCTGTCGATTGTAGCGGCGATATTGATTCTGAAGCGTATTTTACGACCCTTGGCCGCAGTGGAACAGCAGGCCAAGTCGCTGTACGCAAAGGAATACGTAATTCAGGACAAGATCCCTAAAACACGAGAACTGCGCAGCGTAGTTCTTGCAATGAACCGGATGACAGAATGGGTCAAAACAACATTCGAAGAGCAATCTCAAGCCGCTGCAAGATTGCGGGAACAGGCGTTCGTCGACCCAGTAACCGGCGTCGCCAATCGGCGTGAGTTCGACAATCTGCTTCAAAGTTATCTGAAATCAACCGACGGCGCCCAGCTAGGAGCATTAATGCTCGTCCGTGTCCAGATCCTGATGGAAGTCAACCAGGAAAAAGGATACGAGATGGGAGACGAGTTGCTGCGCGTGGTGGCGCAATATCTCATCGACGCCGCATCGGAGCGCGAAACCACGCTGGTCGCGCGTCTATCCGGGGCGGATTTTGGCGTGCTGCTTGCAGGGGCCCACGCGCAGCAAGCGCAGCGGATTGCCAACGCGATTTGCGACGAGTTGCCGCAACTCTGTGCGGTGGATTACTCCCCGGCGGCCAATATCGTTAACGTGGGAATCACCACATACCATCCTCGTCAGGCAGCCACGGACGTCCTGGCGCAGGCGGATACAGCATTGCGCGCGGCGCAGGCCGCCGGCCCGAATACGAGCTCCGTGCAGATCAAAAACACTTCGGCGCCGGCTATGGGACGAATGGATTGGCGCAACAAACTGTCGCAGACTATCGCGACAAAGGATTTGCGCCTCTATATACAATCCGTCGTGAACGCCAGCGCGCCGAATCAACTTCTTCACGCCGAAGTATTTGTTCGCATACCAGCAGAAAAAGAGGGCCTGTGGCACGCGGGTGAATTCATGCCTATCGCCGAACAGTCTGGTCTTGCGCCGGAGCTGGATCGAATTGTCTTGACGGTAGCGCTGGATCATCTCAGGCAACGTATGGACATACCGACCTGGGCAATAAAC
>JBFGKR010000045.1:0-9512 GCA_041576575.1 Arenicellales bacterium
GCAAGGCCAATCAAGGTTGCGACCGGACCCAGCGTTATATAGCGTTTCTCCCACGTCACGCGCAGACCCAGGACCTCTTCGCCTCGATATTCGCCTTTGCAAACAATGCCAAAATCGGGAATGGCGCCCGCATCCGATCCCGCCTCCGGACTCGTCAACGCGAAACAGGGAATTTCCTCTCCCCGAGCAAGCCGTGGCAGGTAATAGTACTTCTGCTCCTTGGTTCCGTAATGCAACAATAATTCGGCGGGACCGAGTGAGTTTGGAACCATGACGGTGACTCCCGCGGTACCACTGCGGCTTGCCACCTTCATCACAATTGCTGAGTTGGCCAACGGAGAGAACTGGTGGCCATCGTAGTTCTTGGGAATATTCAGTCCGTAAAAACGGTGTTCAGCGAGGAAATCCCACACAACTTTGGGTAAATCGTTCAACTCGTGTGTAATTTTCCAATCGTCCAGCATCCGGCACAGTTGCTCCACCGGTCCATCCAAAAACGCCTGCTCCTCGTCATTGAGCGTGGGACTCGGTACGCTCAGAAGCTGTTGCCAATCGGGATTACCGGCGAACAGCTCCGCGTCCCACCACACCGTGCCGGCCTCGATCGCTTCCCGTTCCGTGTCCGAAATCGGCGGCAAGGTCTTGCGTACGTATCCAAGCATGGGCGTGCTAATAAAACGCTGCCTCCAATCCGGCACGTTCAACGGCAACACGACGACGAGAAACAATCCCCATAACAATAAGCCCGGGACAAACGAGAAAGCGCCGGCAAAAGTGAGTATCAACAAGCCGACGCCGACGACCGCGCTCCAAGTCTTGAAAGTAGCGTCAATCCTGGCGACGGCGAGCACCAAACCAAACACAATGGCAACAGCAAGGATTAAACCCATAACAGTCCTCCGTTCGCAGAAAAAGACCGACTACGAGGCGGCCAAATGACACTCCTTTCAAGACAATGAACCGCGTACGGCTTGCGATTGTCGATGAAAAAAGACAATGGCACGCGCTCAGCCGGGGAGATACGCCTTCGTTACCCGATTGGCCGCATCTACGCGCAGTTTACCCGAGACGCGGCACCGTAAGATCGACGGCAGCTTGTTGTCGGCGCGTTGTCCGGTATAATCTTGATTGAAATACTCGGGTATTCTATAATTACGCGTCATTACATTATCCTATCCCATGTCCGAAAACCTGCCGACCCTAGATGAGATCGCCGAAGCTCTGGAGTTCCTGAGCGACTGGGAGGAACGTTACCGTTTCCTCATCGAATTGGGCGAGCGTCTCCCAAAATTGGGAACGCAACACAAGCATGAAAAAAATCGTGTTCAGGGTTGCATGAGCAACGTTTGGCTGATTGTGCAGCCCGATCAAGCGGACCCGTCGGTCCTGCGCGTCTACGGCGATAGCGACAATAGTACGGTGAAGGGGCTCGCCGCCCTGTTAGTGGCCGCATATTCGGGACATTCTCCACAAGAAATACTTATTAAGGACGCGGACTCGGTGTTTGACAAGCTCGGCTTGTACGATCATCTGAGCCCCTCTCGTCACGTCGGAGTGTACGCGATGGTGGAGCAAATCAAGTCGGCGGCCCGTGTGTTCGTGCAGCCGCCTCAGGAGTGCGAAACTTCCCCGCTTGCTCAACTGGGTCGTTGATCCTCTGCGTTCCCCGCGTATCCTACACGTACGTCGCACCGTAGCGAAACGTAATCGACTGCCGACTAGGGTGCGATTTCGGCCAGTAGCTCCTGGGCCTTGGAAATCTGGTACCGCCGACCGAATACCAACTGCCAACGGCTACCGCCGAGTTGCAGCCACAGGTATGCAGAGCGGATGCCCGCGAGCAATACGGTCCTCACTTTGTCAATAATTTCAGGCTGCGCCAAATGCCCATGCTCACCTTGAACGATGATCTTCGGCCGCATCGTACTAATCGTGTTCTTGTACAACTGGGCAAATTCGGAATACAACTCGTTAAATGATACTTCGTTATCGACTATAGGCTCTTTTTTGATCTGTTCGATACCTTGTGCGAGTGCATTCACCATGGCTTCGTTATTTTGCAGCTTGCGCGTTAACTGAGTCAGCTGTAATACATAACGCGCGATCTCCAATTCATCGGTCTTCGTCGAACCGCGCATTTTCTCGCACATCGCCGTCAATCCGATTTCCAAGCCTGCGATATCGCCATAAATCGAAATCGTGTTGATGGAATCGGTAATCAAGATGCTACGAACACTCGTCTCCAATGCCGCGTCGTCGGCGCGACCCTGTCGAGCCAGCTGCTGCGCCAGCTTCGCGGCCTGAAATATTCCCGCAAGCGCCAGCATCTTGTCCCGCTCCGAGTCACTCATTCTCGTTCGCACTGATCGTGCATGAGGCTTGAATATGTCATACGTTCCATCAGATAACACAAGCAATCCAATGAAATAATATCCCGATTGGTCGTTAACATCGCCGGCATAATGGATTTGGCAATCTGTAGATTTCCTCGATCAACAGTGAAGTATTCCGTATAAGCCTGGCGGCCGTCCACATGCCGAACGTCTAAGCAGGGGCGATCCGTATTCCGAACCTGCGCCAGGCGGGTACCGGCCTCGAGTTCGCGGAAGTTCAGTTGATCGATGTCTTCGACAAGCTGCACATCAACGTCTTCATCCTGAAAACCGTAAG
Organism: Arenicellales bacterium; assembly: GCA_041576575.1. Taxonomy (GTDB): domain Bacteria; phylum Pseudomonadota; class Gammaproteobacteria; order Arenicellales; family JAANXG01; genus CALZGZ01. The sequence continues at coordinate 2,671 of JBFGKR010000045.1, forward strand.
AACAACATTCACTGATCTTCACGACAGCCACGGTGTGATAAAGATTGACCGGCACCGGTGTTAAATCGGCGAAATCTCCGATTCGCAGACAGGCGTCCAGAAAAGCGATTGTTCGTTCCACGCCCGCTGGATCACCCGGTAGTCCTGCTTCCAGGGTCACCGAAGGGCACAGCTTGGAAAAAGCCACGGTGCACGTGGTGTCTGGACAAGTTGCGTAGACTACCGTTTCGGAAAACATCGCGGCGAAATGTAAGTGGCTCTCCACCGCTTCTGCGACGATTGCGTAATGCGGATTCTTGCCGGTGTTGTTGTGAATATCGACACTGGCGAAGACAGCACGATCACGCATCGCTTGCAAAACCGCTCGCGTCATATCGTGTTCAGCGCCGCTACCCTCTGCCCAGATACGGTTGTAATCTCGCTGTCCGGGTAGTAGCCGCTTACCGACGCGCGCCGCTTCCACATTTCCAATAAAAATCGAAACTGCACGCGGTAACGGGGCGGATCGGTATAGTTTCAACAAAGCCTGTATAGCGAGAAGTCCCGTAATTTCGTTTCCGTGTAGAAGCACGGAAACAAACAAGGGCGTCTCGATCCGTCCGCGCAAATGGATCAAGGTCGGCCCCCCCAACAGTGATTTTATTTCTGCTGGGTAGGCGTCCAGTAATCCATCAGGAAGATCTTCACGGATATTAAGCATCAGCCCAAATGCAGTACCCGGATATAGAAGTTGGTTTCACGCGTTAGGGCATCGATGTTGGTCTCGCTGCTGCGGAATCCGTGGCCCTCTCCCGGATATTCGGCGTATTCGTGTTCTATGCCTCGTTCCCTGAGGACCGAAATCAGCTCGCGCGACAGCGATGGCGGCACCACTTTGTCATCCAGACCTTGGAACACGATCATCGGGCTTTCCAGCCGGTCCAGATGACGAATCGGAGACCTTTGATAATAGCGACTGTCGGCGCGTCCGGCTGTTTTGGGATCGAAAACTTCGCCGAGCAGACCGTCGGTATAATGCATTTCGAATTTGTGCGTGAATTTTGCGAGTGTAGCGAGGTTACCGATGCCATAGTAACAGGCTCCGGCGTTGAAATAATCCGGAAAGCGCGTAAGCGCCTGCAATACGGTGTAGCCGCCGGCGCTGCGCCCGCGGATGCAGACTTTCTCCGGATCAATGACGCCCCGATGCTTCAGGTAATCTATACCGCCGACGATATCATTGACTTCGTACTCACCCCAATGACCGAGCAGAGACTGACGATACGCGCGGCCGTGGCCGGTGCTACCACGATGATTCACATCCAAGATGGCAAAACCGCGCGTGGTCCAATACTGTTTCGTGACATCCAGCGTCCGCACACATCTGGACGTAGGGCCTCCATGCACCATGATCAGTAATGGTGGTCTTGCATCGGCGGCGGAACAGAATTTCGCGTTTTTGGGGGCATAAAAATACGCAAACGCTGTGGCACCGTCTCTAGCAGTGTACTCGATCGGTTCGGCAACACTGATATCGGCGTCGTCCAGTTTGGCGTCTACCTTTTTGCACTGCTCCAGTCGCTGCTCGGAAGCGCGAAAACGGAAGAGCGCTGCGCTGCGTGTCGTGGAACGGCCCACCATCATCACATCGTCGCTGCGCCCCACGCGCGAAAGCTGCGTGAAGCCGTGCATATGCCGCGCGAACCTTCTCGCATCTCCGGTCCCGGCATCAATCAATAATAATTCGTCTCCGAGTGCGGACGTTCGAGACGCCAGTAATCGTCCGGAACTCAAGGGCACGTACCGCGTCTCGCCGAACACCCAGTGAGGAGCGCCGTATTCCGCGGTATCGCGGGTCACCGCGGAGACGGCGCCGGACCGATATCGGTAAATATTCCAAAACGCCTGCGGACCCTCTCCCTCGCCGTCCATGGCAAAGTACAGCGCGCCGTCGTCTCCGAATGCGACCTGGCATACGGACTGCCCCGATCCACCGGCCACGAGCCGTGGTTCCACCGCGATCAATCGGTCGCCACCGTCCGCCAGCGTTGCCATCCACAACTCCGACTGATCCCACGGCATATCGGGATGACGCCATTGTATCCATGCGAGTCGGTCTCCGGCGGGTGCAATCGCGGGATTTGCGTAGAAGTCGGATCCTTCGACCAGCGCTCCAGGAATCTGTTCGAGATCCTCGGAAACACGAAGCACGCCGATCGCGCTGCAGTTCTCCGCTTCTTCAAAACCGCGCTCCCAAACAAATACGAGATATTGCCCGTCCGGGGTAAGTTGCAGGTCCGCGTACATCCCTTCGGAACCGTCTTCAAATCGGGGCGGAGTCAACGGCGTCGGCATTGCGTCGCCGTCGAGATGCTGGGCGTACAACCTTTGGTCCGAAAAGTTGCTGAAATACGCACGAGCGTTACCTAACACGTAGCAACGACCGCCGTACTCGTGCACACGCGTACGCACGTTGTATTCCCCCGGAGTCACACACACTGCGTCGCCGTTCGGGCGCGACCGCAACAATACCTGCCTACCTCCTTGTTTGGGCTGCGGCTCAATCCAGTATAAGTCGCCTCGATATACGGTCGGATAAGTCAACGACGTCGGTCTCTCGAAGAGAGTCTCGAGGTCAATGGGACTATTCCACGTTCCGTACGGAGCTCTAATCATCGCGGAAACCGCAATCGAGTCACAGTTTCCTCTAATATACACGAGATTACTCGCCGGCGGTTCGCGTCCCCGGCTGATCGAAGAGATACGCTTGCCTCTACAGATTGGCGCTTTTCCGCGCCAGCCGTAGCTTACCTGTCAGTAGTGTTTGCGATCGTAATAACTCCACGACGGCCGATGATTTCGTCGAGGAGCGTGTCTGTGAGTGTGTCCGTGACGCCAAGCGCGATGTCTATGATGGCCGCGATGGCGATGATGGCCGTCATGGGGGTGATAGTCGCGATGGCGATGATGGCCGTAACGGGGGTGATAGTCGCGATGGCGATGATGGCCGTAACGGGGGTGATAGTCGCGATGGCGATGATGGCCGCGATGGCGATGATGCCCACGCCCGCGAAAATATTTGTGTCTGGGGAAATAGCGCGGTTGATCGTAGTAGTGCAGGGTACCCCCATAGAACGGATCGCCAAAATAGAAACTGAACCCTAAGCTGTCCGCGTGGGCGTTTCCAACGAGCATGAGGCTCCACGTGAGGAATCCTCCTGCAAGGGCGAATTTGATCTGCGTCTTCATAGGTGGCCTCCGGGAAACATGTTTGGGTCGGAGTGAGCGCTATCGTACAGAGTTGGAGCTGAACAAACACTGAATAGAGGCTGAACAAAAACTGAACGACGCAACCGCAAACCCGGTTCACGCGCTTTCATGATATGTCCCAACGTACATGGGAATGTCCATATGGTGCAGCGGAAGCAGATTGCATCAACGAATGCGCGATTATTATGATGGATTGATGCCGGTGGCTTCATCACACCGTTCCAACATGAGTGACGCGGAAAGTAGAGAACAGCTCGCGCGGGAACCGCAACTTTTTCCTGCCCACGGGGGATGGGAACAAAGATGGAACAATGGTGATGTTGCGCAGGTCGATCTGGCCGTCGCGTCACATATCCACGCGATCGAAGCCGAGCGTGTTGACGACGAAGCTACCCGGGTTGGTGAAAATGCCGGTAAATGGACACGAGTTCGTGAGGACGAAATCGGACAATCACGATCTCCTGGCCGGGACGGACGATGTCCGGATTTCGCCCCATTCTATTCTCTTTGAAATTGTAGATATACGTGCGCCGCACCTTTCGATGGATCAACTTGCCGAGAAAGGAGCTAGAATTGTCATTCAACCGCTCATCGGCGTGCGTAGGTATATCCAACCTCAAGGTGCCGTCTCCGGTTTCCGCTGCAACCTTCACACCGCGCGCGAAACTGCGGGTAACACCCTGTTGAATGATTCCCCAGATTCCCTGGCCGTCCGAGTCCGACACGGAGTGGACATAAAAAAGATCATCCGGTTCGACCTGCTCCCCGTGTTGCCTCAGCAGCTCTCCGATGCTCACCGTGAACGGGAGGGCGGTGTCTTGCGGCGCCGTTGCATGTCGGTCGACGAACGGCTCATTCGATGACCCGGACAGAGGCGCGATGATTTCCGGCTGCGACCCCAGGGGGCGAGCTGCGACATCGGTATCGGGTCCGGACGGGCGCAGCCTGTCCAGCTCGAGCGGACGCTCCCGTACGAGCCGCCTCGCATACACGGGGTGTGTCGATACGTCGATATCGCGATCGACCGCACTGACACCGACCTCGATGCTGGAGACACGGGCAGAATCGGCTTTTGACTCCAAATTCAAGGACGAATCGAACGCCAGTTTTGGAGCCAGAACAAGTGCCGGAGACTGGGCGTGGCGCAGTGCTGCGCGGGGGGGTATGGCCAGGTTCTGGTCTTGGGTTACGAAGTCATCGACATCTTGGATGGCGATCGGCTGTGGACGCTGCTTGATGAGCGAACGAAGGAAATCGCGCTCGTCCAAGCGCCCGGCAATTTCGAGCGCAGCGTCGTTGGAAGCATCGAGTGCGACTGCAGATTGCCCGTCGTCCTGCGCGTCTTTGTCGCGGACAAACACATAGGCTGTGCCGATAAGTCCGGAAACCAGTAGAGCGGAAATGATGAATTTCGCGCGCATATCCACAGTTCAAGACTCTGCAAGTCGACTTGGGTCGTCCACAACAAGTGCGTCAGCCACTCCGACCGAATCCGCCGCCGCACCGCCGATCGGATCTAGTCATGACAATCCGACCGTCCTGTCATCCCGATTATACGCCGATTACACTTGAGTATTTCGGATTACACGGAAACCGCTCAAATTTGCCGACCACCGCTCCGGACACGTGGGGCGCGAACACGGGCGCGGCCGCTCTCCGCCGCGCCGCAACGGAATCGATTCAGTCCGTCAATTCTAGCCGCGCGCCGTCAACCGACACCCCGAGCGAAGAAAAGAACCCGGCGTGGGCCTCCAAGGCGGCGACGACCGGCACCGAAGAGCGATACAATTTCTTCTTGCCTCCCGCGCCGCCGCTCGGATAAACCGCCATCTGCTGGATCTCCACGATGCGTCCATTTTCAGCCACAAACGCTATGTCGAGCGGCGCGTGCACATTCGTCATATGAAACCACGCCGTTGTGGGCCGAGGAAACAGAAACAGAATCGGCATCTTGTTCACCGTAGATGGACAGATATGCTGAAAACCCGCCGACCGTTCATGGGCGTCGTCCGCGATCTTCGCCGGAGTACGAACGGTCGATCCGTCGCTCTTCGTGATCGTGATCTCTCTCTTTTGCATGGAAAGCCACTCGGACGTGCTCACTCGACAGTCCTCGGCGTGCGCGGGTATCCATGCGGGAGAACCCAGAAATCCAAACACCACCGCAATACTGAAGAGCTTGCACGGGCGATACGAAAGGTTCATTGCATGGAGGCCTCGATCTTCTCTTTTACTTGTTCGGCGACGCGTAACGCCTTGAGTCCGTCGTGCCCGTTCACCAAGGGCTCGCCATCGTCCCGAATAACTTGCACAAAATGCGCGAGCTCGGCATCCAATGGCGGTCGATGCGCGATCTGGATGGTCTCCGTCAGCAAACCGGGAAAGTTCTGCCCAGGTTCGGGGGTAGTCTTGCGTACGACTTCGATCTGCTGATCGATGTAGTTCAAGGCTTGATAGCTATCCGATCCGAATACGCGAATACGACGAAATTTTTTGTTCGACACCCGGCTCGCTGTGACATTGGCAACTGCGTTGTTGACAAACTCCAATCGAGCGTTGGCGATATCCACGTGATCCGTCACCACCGGAGACCCCACGGCCGAAACGTAGGTTAGTTCCGCTTTGACCAGAGACAACACGATATCGATATCGTGTATCATGAGGTCGGTCACGACGTCGACGTCCGTAGCCCGTTCGACGAAGGTCCCGAGACGGTGCACCTCTATGAATCTTGGCTCCGCAACCCGTTCAGCGAGCGCCATAATACCGGCGTTGAAGCGCTCTAAGTGACCGATCAGTAGTTTTACACCCACGCGGTCTGCCGACTCCACGAGTGCTCGCGCCTCCGCTACCGTAGAGGCGATGGGTTTTTCCAGCAACACGTGTTTACCTGCGTTGATATAGGGCAAGGCGACTTCCTTGTGGGAGCTGGTCGGGACTACGATGCTCACAGCATCCACCTCATCGATGAGTGCGAAGGGATCGGTATAAGCGGCGCAGCGATGGAAATTCGCGACCTCTTCCGCTGCAAAATCGTCGATGTCCGCGACTCCTGCGAGATCCACATTCGGCATGCCGGCGTAGATCTTGGCGTGGACACGACCTAGGTACCCCACGCCGATAACGCCAATTCGCAAATTACCGGTTTTCAACACTTCTTCAGTCTTTTCATTATGATAGGATACCCAGGTATTCTGGGCGCAGCAAAATCTCCGCCTGCAGAATTATAAGGCACATTACCGCAAACCTCTTTGCGGCCGGGGTCGCACATGGAACTCGAGCAGATTCGCCGCGTGTCCGCGTCCGGCACAACACAATGTTCTAAATCCTATGCCCGCGCCGAAATCGGTCCTGATCACCGGCTGTTCTAGCGGAATCGGCCGCTGCCTCGCCTTGCGCCTCGCCGAGCATGGCTACCAGGTTTTCGCCAGCGCACGCCGCGAATCTGATGTAGAAGGTTTGATACGGCAGGGCTTGGACGCTCATCAGTTGGATTTGTCTTCGTCGGCATCGATCGAACGCGCGGTAGCGGAAATACTCGCGCGCACAGGAGGACGGATGTATGCACTGATTAACAACGGCGCCTACGGCCA
>JBFGKR010000046.1:0-9463 GCA_041576575.1 Arenicellales bacterium
CGGGGGCAGGTGGGCCGCGGTGGCGGCGGTGTTGTTGCTGGCCGCAACCGGGCGTTTGCATTGGCTTTTCGCTCTGGTGGTCTCCGCGATCCCGTTTCTGGGTCGTGTGTTGTCCTTGCTGCGCTTTGTGCCCATTCTGAGTCAGGTTTACACCTTGATCCAGAACGCCCGCGCGGCGAGAGGGGCAACTACGTCGTCGGCGAGTGGCCGCAGCGGAGGGCGTTCCCAGGTGGACTCGCGATACCTGCGCATGAGCCTGGATCACGACACTGGAGAAATGGAGGGCGAAGTGCTGCAGGGTTCGTTTACCGGCAAGACGTTGTCGCAGCTCTCTGAAAGCCAATTGTACGATCTGTTTGAGGAATGCCAGCGCGAGGACGGCGAGTCCGCGGCGCTGCTGCAGGCGTATTTGGACCGCGTATACGGCGAGGGCTGGCAGGACCGCGCCTCCGGGCCGTTTCAAAGCGCGGCAACTGCGCCGGGCGGGCAGATCACGCGCGAGGAAGCGTGCGAGATTCTCGGAGTCGCCGATGACGCCACGCGGGACGAGGTTATAGAGGCGCACCGTAGACTGGTGCAGAAATTCCACCCCGATCGCGGCGGATCGACCTACCTAGCCGCGAAAATAAACCAGGCGAAAGACACGCTGCTGCGGCAAGACTGAAGCGCGAAGAGCGGTCTCTTCTTCAGCGTGAGCGTGGCCACGGGCCGCGTCGTCCGGGACTGCGACACGGGGTGCCGGCTCTTCACAGCGCAATACCTCCGCTCGCGGCGTCGCTTGTCACCGCTCATTCGCCTCTACTCCGACTCGGACCAGTATTCCCCAGGCAGATCCTCCGAAGCCGGTCTCCAGCGGTAGATTTTGAGATCGATTCGATCGCGATCGAATTCGATTCCCTCGCTCTGCAGTAACGCCTTCTGGCGTGCGTGCATATCGCTGCCGCTGGGAAACGCGATTCGGCCCTCGGCGTTGATCACGCGATGCCAGGCTAGATCGAGCTCTGCTGGAGAACGGTGCAGGGCGTAACCGACCAAACGGGCGCGTCTCCCCAACCCGGCAAGTTGTGAAATCTGGCCATAAGTGGCAACCCGTCCATGGGGGATACGGGCTACGATGTTCCAAATCCGGGCGTATGTCGTATTCATGCGCGTGCGGTGCCGTCGCAGCGCGGGCGGCGTGAACCAAAATAGACCCGGATTGCACTCGTCTGGTGCGGACCGCGGCTCGAAGCCCGCCGCATACGTGCTAAGTGTCTGATCGCTTGCCGCTCGCACTGCATGGCACAAATCGTGCTGCGGGTCGTTATTGTCATTAAGAAATCGAGATCAAGGGTAACCATTATGGATGCAATCAAAGAACTGAGCTATGCGCTCGATACATTTTATTTTCTCGTATCCGGTGCATTAGTGATGTGGATGGCCGCCGGTTTTGCGATGCTTGAGGCAGGTCTGGTTCGGGCGAAGCACACCGCCGAGATCCTCACCAAGAACATCGTGCTGTACAGCATCGCCTGTGTCATGTACCTGCTGTGCGGTTATCAGATCATGTACGGCGAATCAGGGAGTTCCATCTTTCCCGGTTTGGGTTTCCTGATCGGCGCCGAGAATGCCGTCGATGCGGTTGTCTCCGCAGGGGACGATGCGCCGTATTATTCCGTAAAGTCGGATTTTTTCTTCCAAGTAGTTTTTGTCGCCACCGCCATGTCGATCGTATCCGGTGCCGTGGCCGAACGTATGAAACTCTGGGCATTCCTGGCGTTTGCCGTGGTCATGACCGCGTTCATCTACCCGGTCCAGGGGTTCTGGAAGTGGGGTGGCGGATTCTTGGATCAACTCGGTTTTCTGGATTTCGCCGGTTCCGGGGTGGTGCATCTGACTGGCGCGACCGCGGCCTTGGCGGGGGTCTTGCTGCTGGGCCCACGCACCGGGAAGTACGGATCTTCAGGCGAAGTGCGAGCCATTCCAGGTGCTAATCTCCCCTTGGCTACCCTGGGGACCTTTATATTGTGGATGGGCTGGTTCGGGTTCAACGGCGGGTCGGAACTCAAGATATCCAACGTCGGCGAGGCCAATGCGGTTGCGCAAGTGTTTGTGAACACCAATGCGGCCGCTGCCGGTGGAGTGGTGATCGCGCTGTTGGTGTCCCGCATGCTGTTCCGCAAGGCGGACTTGACGATGACGCTCAACGGAGCAATCGCCGGCTTGGTCGCGATTACCGCCGAGCCGCTGACCCCGACGCCGCTCATGGCGACGATGATTGGAGGAGTCGGCGGTGGCCTGGTCGTAGTCTCCGTGTTGGTTCTCGACACGCTAAAGATCGACGACCCGGTGGGCGCTATATCCGCCCACGGAACGGTGGGCGTATGGGGACTATTGGCGGTGCCTCTGACGAACGGCGACGCCGGCTATTTGACGCAACTGACGGGCGCAGTGGCAATTTTCTCCTGGGTCTTCGTTACGAGTGTTCTTGTCTGGCTGCTCCTTCGGCTGGTCGTCGGAATTCGCGTCACCGAAGAAGAGGAGCTGCAGGGATTGGATTGGGCGGAGTGCGGGTTGCAGGCGTACCCTGAATTTGTAAACAATGAGATCTCTCAAGGCGGGCACTCCGATCACCAAAGGGGATCATCCGTGCGCGACGGTTCCAGTCGGCTGGTCGGTGCTGAAGCTTGATTGTCCATCGTCATTTCGAACCGTACAAACAAAGGGCGCCCGCAGCGGCGCCCTTTTTTCGAAGCGGTCGGCTTCTCCGACTCACCCCGTGCGAACGAGTTTCACGGATTCAAAGCCGGCCCGGACAACGGGCTTTTCAAATTCAGCGTTTGCCGGGTTCCGCAGCGTCGGTGTTTTTATGTTTCGAATCATCCGTCGCCGCGACGGCGCCCTCGATCTCCGGTTCCTGTCGCCGGACTGATTCGGTTTCAACTTCTTGTCGGAGCGATACGCCCTCGTCCTCTCCATTGCCGCTCTTAGGCAGCACGTTGCGGGCCGCCTGATGCAACGAGGAGGCGCTCGACGACGCCTCGCACAGCGATTGTGCTCCGACCGAAAGGTGATCGTAGAGTTCTCGGTACTGATGGGTCATGTCTCGAAACAGATCCGAGGTCTTGTCGAAATGTTCTTGTACCTGTTGTCTGTATTCGTTCAATTCCGCATGGATCTCGCCGGCGGTCTTTCCGCCGCCCTTGTTTCTTTGTGTGTAGTAAACGGCTAACCCCCCAAGAACGCTTCCGAGCAAAAGCCCGGCTACGCCCACCGTCCAGAACTCCATAATCGCACCTCCGCCCAATTATCGAGAGGATTGCAGTATACATGAATCGGGGAGCGGCCCGCCGGACGGATCCGGATTCGACGCGATGAATGGATGCCGGACTGCGAATCGACGGACGATGGGGCCGGCATGAAATTCGAGTTACAGTAGCAAGCCGTTGGCCCGTAGACGGTCTACGCTGCAACACTATTGCCGCAAGACGCATTTGTCGTAGAGGTTCTTGAGCCGACCGGTGCTGTCGTATTTGCGCTTCAGGTCGTGATAGGCCTTCTCGTTGTACAGTTCCCAAAAGGTATCGCGATCGTAAAACGAATCTGAATACAGGGATTTCACTCCACCCAAGGCCTTGACCTTGTTTTCGATCTTTTTGTTGTAGTGACCCCTTGGAAATGAGGTGCGCCCGCGAACGCTGTCCCAAAACCCGAAATTGACGTAGAGCGTTTCCGGATCCGTCGGATACAGAGGAAAGCGGTTTTGCGCGCAGGGAGATTTAAACGGACATATCCATACCGGCCTTATACCGATTTCTGCATCGAAGAATTCGAGAAACTCGGCGGCATGTTGAATCGGGATGTCGACGTCTTGTATCACCGCCTCGGAGTGGATTCCGAGTAATCGCTCAACGGTCTTGACGGGTCTCCATTTGGCGTTCCAACGCATGATCTTGGTGTAGAAAACGGAGTTGAGGCGTCTACGTCCGTAAAGGCGCCGGATGATGGGATGTTGCGCGAATAAATTCTTCGAACACCAGAACCAATCGGTATCCCAACGCCACAGGTAGTCAGAAGCCGTCAAAAAGTCCGTTTTCTTGTCCCGGATCGACCGATAAAAAATGTGCTCGTAGGTGTAGTCGCTGACGAATGGCGCGTCCTTCGTGAAAACTCCGGCGGTGACGTACAATTCCGTCGGTGAAAAAGCCGTCCCGTCCAGGAAGTCGACTTCTTTGGTCGCCCAGTGCTGCAGATCCCGGAAGTACGAATCGGCGTCGTCATAGCGGACGTGCTCGAGCTTGACGTACTCAGCGACGGGAATCGTTCTTATCTTGAGCTTCAGCGCATAACCCAGGGTCCCGTAGGAGTTCGCGAACCCCCAGAAAAGATCCTGGTGCTCGTTGTCTCGCGAGCACAGCACGACATCGCCGTTTCCCGTCAGGATTTCCATATTTATGACGCCCTCGTGCACCAGGCCGTGCCTGAACGAGGTTGACTCGATACCGACTCCGGCAACCGCGCCGCCCACGGTAATCGATTTGAGTTGGGGTACCACCGAGGGCATGACGCCGGCCTCCAGAGTCGCGTCCACCAGGTCCCGATACGCTGTCATCCCTTCGACCTCCACCCAGCCTCCGTTGGCGTCCACCTGGATCACTTGGTTGAATTCGGAGACGTCCAGTGTACTTCGTGGGTTCGGATCCCGATCGCGGAATAGGTTCGACGTTTGTTTTCGCAGGCGCACGCCCCCAGTCGCCGCACGGAATTGCCCGGAGATACGCCTTTTTTTCTCTTCAAAATCGAATGTCGGGCCCATGGGCTGGCTTCGAGGACGGGATGTAATGGTAGCTTGGCTCGTATTGCTGCAAGGCGTTGAAAACAAGCGCCGTAAGTCTGTTTGTGATAGGGAATATGCCCAATAACCAGTGTGCTTGCTACGACCGGTTTCGCCCTTGGCGCGGCGTTCGGCGCAGGCTCGACGGCCGGGGACCGGTCTGTTTCAAATCCGCTACCGCGTCCACCGCGTGGGCTACGAGGCGGCGCCCGTTGGCGCCGCCGCTTGGCCCTCAATCCGTATTCCGGGGCGCAGACCTCGGGTTTTATTACGGAGCGCGAGTGTACTACGGGTCGGCAACACGGATATTTTCCCTGCACTTTCATGCAGTTAACGGCATAGGCGTAAATCTTTTTCGTGCCGCTGGCGGCAATCGCATAGTCTGGTCTATCATGTAGTTGCTCGTCTCCCGAAGAATTGACCCGGGAGAGGGAGAACCAGTGGGGGTAGTCTCCGCGTCAGAAGCGAGTTATGCGGCCGAGATTCATTTGCTCAACGATTGTGCTTGCTGTGTTTGCGTTTGTGGGTGTCGCAGGCGCGAAAGTGAATCCCGTGAGCATAGACCGCCTGTTTGCCACCCCCGAGCAAAAAAAGGCAACCGCGCTCATCAATCAGTTTATCCGCCGTTACCACTACCGCAAGCCTGAGCTAAACGACACGCTCTCAAATTCCATCTTCGATCGGTACATTGCCTCCCTGGATCCGAACCGTAGTTACTTCATTGCCGCCGACATCAAAAAATTCGAAACATTCAGATATCGGCTGGACGATGCGATTCGGGATGCCAAGCTGGACCCGGCGTTCGAGATTTTCAAGCTGTTCCGAAAACGCTTGATGCAGCGGGTCGAATATGCCGTAGGTCTGCTCGATGAAGAGTTCGACTACGGGATCAAAGAAGAATTCGTTCTCGATCGTAGCGACGAACCCTGGGCCGCGGACGAATCCACCCTAAACCAGATCTGGCGCCGACGGGTCAAGAACGACATTTTGAGCTTGCAACTCTCGGGCAAGCCCTCCGCAGACATTGGGCAGACCCTGGAAAAGCGCTACCGCCGCTTGTACGACCGCATCAGCCAATTCACCAGCGACGATGTCTATCAGACGTTTATCAACGCGTACACCTTCTCGGTGGAACCGCATACGTCTTACTTTTCCAAGAGAGCATCGGAGAATTTCAAGATTCGAATGAGTTTGTCCTTGGAGGGAATCGGAGCGGCGCTGCAGTCGGAAAACGAATTTACGGTAGTGCGGCGAATAATCGCGGGCGGACCGGCGGAAAAAAGCGGAAAGCTGCACGTAGACGACCGCATAACGGGAGTGGGACAGGAAGACGAACCACTCGTCGATGTCGTCGGTTGGCGATTGCCCGATGTGGTGGACTTGATTCGCGGGCCAAAAGGGACCGCCGTTCGTTTGGAGGTATTGCCCAAAGCGACGCCGCCGGAGGGGCCAACCAAAGTAATCAAGTTGATCCGTAATACGATCAAATTGGAAGAGCAGGCGGCGAAGAAAAGCGTGGTCGATTTGGATACCTCGTTCGGCGCCGTGAAAATCGGTGTAGTCCGAGTTCCAACCTTTTACACCGACTTCGAGGCGCGGGAATCGGGAAGGAAAGATTTTCGCAGCACCACGCGAGACGTGCGGCGCTTGTTATTGGAATTGCAAAGCGAGGGCGTCCGCGGAATCCTCATAGACTTGCGCGGCAACGGCGGCGGCTCGTTGGCCGAAGCGACGGAGTTGACGGGTTTATTCATTCGCTCCGGTCCCATCGTACAAGTCAAGGATTCGAGCGGGCGCATCAGCGTCAACAACGACCCCGACCCCAGCATCGTCTATGCGGGACCGCTGGCAGTGCTCGTGGACCGACAAAGCGCTTCCGCATCGGAGATATTTGCGGGCGCGATTCAGGACTACCGTCGTGGGATCGTGATCGGAGAGCCCACCTACGGCAAGGGTACGGTCCAACGTCTGATCAATCTCGATCGCTTCGCCAAAGCGGGCGGCATGGGCCAGCTGAAGTTCACTATCGCCCAGTTCTTCCGAATCAACGGTGACAGCACCCAGCACCGCGGAGTCGTTCCCGATATCGTGTTTCCAACCGCCATGGATATTGGTGATCAGGGCGAGCGCGCTTTGGAGAACGCGCTCCCGTGGGAGTCGGTGCGTCCGGCGCGTTACGCGCCCGGCAACATTGACGCAAAGGTGTTGGACGAAGCCCGTACGCGCCACCTTTCGCGCGCCGAATCCCATCCGGGCTTTCGATATCTCCTCGACGAGGCGGAAGCAGCTAGGCGAGCGCGTGAGAAAAAGTCTGTGAGCTTGATGGAAACGGAACGAAAGGCAAACCGGGATCGAATTGAGCGCGAGCGGCGCGAGCGCCTAAACCTCTATCGCGCGGCCCGAGGCCTCGAGCCCCTGAACGACGATCTGGAGGAGTCGGCGCAGAACGAACAAGACGGCGATGACGAGGACGACATATTGCGCGACGAGGCCGCCCACATCCTGTACGACGTTATTCATCTCAGCGGACAAAAACTGATCACGTTTCACCACTAAGCCCGCGCGTTTGTTTCACAAGCGGCGATAGCAGTCGTCGCCAATTTAGTTTGCAGAGACGATTTTGATCGCTGTCCGACCCGCCCCCCTTGCGCATGCCGAGGCGCACATACCGCCCCGGTCTCGACCCCGGCGCCTGCGCTTGTCAAAGCCCCGAGGTGCGGCGATGCGTATTTTCCCAGCGCGCTGCGGGCGTCGTTCATCCGATGCCTCGGAGACCAAAACGCTCCATCGCCAGCTCAACGCTGGACAGTACTTTTTCGGTTACGGTCTTTCTAGCGCTGTAAGATATTTCGTATATGTCTGCGCTTTTACTCTCGGCCAGTAAATAGTCATCGCTGGTTTTCAGTTCGTCCACAAGATTCAACTGTAACGCCCGTGTGCCATACCAGTGTTCGCCAGTGGCGATTTCTTCCAGATCCAACTGTGGTCGATGCTGTTTGACGAAGTCTTTGAAAAGGCTGTGCATGTCCTCGATTTGTTCCCGGAGTTTTGCGCGTTCCTTTTCCGTATTCTTGCCAAACATAGTAATGGTGCGTTTGTACTCCCCGGCAGTTTCCTGTTCGAATTCAACGCCGTGTCGATTGAGCAGATTATAAAAATTGGGCAATTGGGCTAAAACTCCCACGGACCCGATCACCGCGAAAGGGGCGGCAATGATCTTGTTCGCGACGCACGCCATCATGTAGCCACCGCTGGCGGCGACCTTATCGACTGCTACCGTAAGGGGTATTTCAGCGTCGCGAACGCGGCGCAACTGCGAGGCAGCCAAGCCGTGTTCGTGCACGATGCCCCCGCTGTTATCCAAGCGCACGACAACCTCATCGTCGGGTTTGGCCATGGTTAAGATAGCTGTAACTTCTTCGCGCAGGGAAGCGGCGGCGGTGGCTTTGATGTCGCCGTGGAAATCGAGCACGTAGATGTGTTTGCGCGATATCTGTTGTTTTTTCTTCTGCTCGAGTTTCTTTTGTGCCTTGTCGGCCTTCGCTAATTTTTTCCACTGCTTTTTCGATAGAGTGTGGCTTTCCAGGAGTTTTTGCATGAATTCGAATTTGTCATTGAGCTTTTTGACTTCCAATTTCTCCAGAGCCCGCGAGCGGCGCGATGCGATGATACCTGCCACAACCACCAAGACTGCTGCAATGACTATTGTCATGGTCTTGGCGAGGAACAACCCGTAGTCGATTAAAAACTCAGACATCAGATACTCCTTATTTTTATCGTCAACAGAACAGTAACTCCGTTACTTCCGACAAAGAACGCGCTTCCATATCCGGTTTAAAATCCTGGTTCCAGGTTTCCCCCTGGCGGTTCAGCCAAATCGTTTTCATACCGACTTGCGAAGCTCCGAGAATGTCTTGGTGCGGGTGGTCACCTATGTGTATCACGGATGTTGGTGTTTGACGTGCCCGCTCGCAGGCGGTTAGAAATACTTGTGGATGGGGTTTGGCCACCCCTACGTCCCGCGCTGAGACACATGCGGTGAAATACGCACTCAGCCCGATGCGGACCAAGTCCGCATTCCCGTTGCTAATACTCACCAACGGGTATCTTCGAGAAAGACGCTCTAATGAAGGTTTCACATCCGGAAAAAGGGAAACGTTGTTGCGCGCTTGCATGAATTCGTCGAACGCAGGTTCCACGAGAGAGGTGTCGTAACCGCACTGCAGCAGTACACGCTCCAGCGTCAGTTTACGCATCATGGTGAGATCGTGTTTCAGCTCCGGGTATTCCGCCGCCACCTTCCGGCGCTCGTTCTGGAGGCCCTCCGGACCGTAGCGGTCGATCACCGTCGGGCAGTGGTTCTGCAGCCAATCGAGCACGCGTTTTTCAGCTTCGATAATTACCGGGGTTATGTCCCAAAGGGTGTCGTCGAGGTCGATCGTGACGGCGCGGATCGCATTCATACACGAGAGTTTAAATGTAATCGCAAAAATTCCCTACCTGCCGGGCGCGTTGGCTTCGGGCGCGTAGACAAGCGGTGGTGTTCGGTTTTGAGGTGGCGGGAGCGGCGCCGATCGCGGGCGTGCTCGGGTTTTTCGCCGAGGCGGCGTGTGGGGAGGCCAGCATTTATTGGAAAGGACGGGTTCGAAC
>JBFGKR010000047.1:0-9420 GCA_041576575.1 Arenicellales bacterium
CCCCGGCAGCGTCACCATGTGTACGCTGGAGGGAACGCGGCCGTTGTTGGTCGAGGTCCAGGCGTTGGTGGACCAGAGTTCCTTGTCGAACCCAAGACGATTGACCGTGGGCCTGGATGCTTCCCGTCTGGCGATGTTGTTGGCGGTGCTGCACCGCCACGCAGACTACGTGCTATTCGAACAGGACGTGTTCGTCAATGTGGTCGGGGGCATACGGGTTCCAGAGCCGGCGGCAGACCTGGCTATCTGTCTGGCAGTGGTTTCGAGTTTAACCGATCGCGCCGTGTCTCAGGGTACAGTCGTATTCGGAGAAGTCGGATTGTCCGGCGAGGTGCGTCCGGTTCAACGCGGGGTCGATCGTCTGCGGGAAGCGCTGAAACTCGGATTTTCGAGAGCGATTGTTCCCTCGGCTAACGCTTCCGCGCATGTACCCGGCGAAATCCGCGTAGACTGCGCTGCGGACATTGGTTCGGCCATTGAATACGCCTTCGCATCAAGCGCTGGCGACTGACTCGACGTCCTCGAAACGAAGCGTTACATCCTCTACTTTCAGCTCGTCGTCGTGGCAGAGTATCACGGCTCCTCGCATTGGGGAGCCGTTGAAACGCACCTCCGACGCGGTCGGCGCCAACGAAGCCACGTAACCCTGTTCCGATGCCTCGATAATCAGATTGCGCCTGTTTTGCTTGCCCAATACGAGTTTGTCTGCTTGCAGCGGCAGCCGTTGGCCTTTGTTGATTCCATCCAACACCAACAAGCGTGCAGGACGATCTCGGCGTCCGTCCATGGGACGCCGTGCGGGTTGTGTGTCTGACTGTGGGTATTCCTGCTTCGTGTCCGACGGCGGTGGGGGTTCGCTCTCGGCCGTTTCCGTGCTCGCCGTAGTCTCAACGTTGGGTTCGATGTTGTCGCCCCGTCGAAATCGAAGTTTGTAACTTCCGATCAGAATCGTATCGTTGTCGCGCAGTTCGCATCGGCGTATGAACTTGTCGTTGACGAACGTGCCCAGAGCGCTGTTCAAATCTTTGATAATTGAACACGAGTCCGAAGTGAATATGCGTGCGTGCCGTTCGCTCACGGAGGGTGACTTCAATCGTATTTGATTAACCGAAGCGCGCCCAATCCCCAGGCCTCCTTCCGGCAGCAGGAATTGGTCGATCACTTCGCCCTTTCTAATAAGTAATAACGCAGGCATGAGACGTTCAGTGACATTTCCCGGCCGACGGCCGCACTAATATCACGGATATATTGTCCGGCCCTCCGTTCCGATTGGCGGTGTCGATGAGTTGCTCTACCTTTTTTTCTAGAATTCCATTGCCGCGTCCCAGCACTTCCGCGATTTCTGAGTCGGCGACGGCTTCATTCAAGCCGTCCGAGCACAAGAGAAACAAGTCTCCAAGTTCCACACGACCTTCGTTTATATCTGGTTCTATGGTCTCATCGATGCCAAGTGCCTTTAACAACACGTTATTGCCGAACCACCCGTCAACTCGAGCTTGAGCAATGAGGCCCTGATCAACGTATTGTTGAGCGAGAGTATGATCTACGGTGAGTTGATCGAGGCGGCCTTCGGAAAATCGATACATTCTCGAATCACCGATATGAACGGTAAAAAACTTGTCGGCGTAGAAGTGGACAACGATCGCCGTTGCGCCCATGCCCGCGTACTTTTTGTCTTCGCCGGCTGCTCTAAGAATCGCCGCGTTTGCAAGCTTTAGAGAATAGGCCAAACGGCCGGAACTCAATTCCTGTTGCTTCTCGTCACCAACCAAGGTTGGCTCAAGTGACGATGCAATAACCTCGACCGCTATGTTGCTCGCGACGTCGCCTGCTCGGTGTCCGCCCATGCCGTCCGACAATATTGCTATACCGCGCTCAGGAATTATTCGTATCGAATCTTCGTTTCGGGATCGAATCAACCCGATGTCGGTTTTAGCGGCCATTTCCCAGACAAATTTTTGTAGTGCGGGCATCTGTGCGGTCGTCTGCCGGCCTGGTCAAACCTCCACGCTACAACAACAGCTGTTTTATAATACCGATATACAACCGGGACAAGCGTTCCGGATCGTCGACATCTACGCATTCGTTTACTTTGTGAATCGTCTTGTTCGGCGGTCCCAGCTCGACCACCTGGGCTCCCGTCGGCGCGATGAAGCGGCCGTCGGAGGTACCTCCATCGGTCGACAGCACGGGTTCGATGTGCATTTGTTCGCGCACCGCTTTCTGTACGGCGTTTGTCAATTTGCCCTCCAGAGTAAGGTACGGAAGGCCCGAGAGTATCCAGTCAATATCATATTTTAGTTCATGTTTTTCAAACGTCGACTGAACGAATGTCTTGAGGTCGTCAGGCGTCGTCGACGTAGAGAAGCGAAAATTGAATTCCACCTCGAGCCTCCCCGGTATCACGTTGCTTGCGCCGCTCCCCGCTTGCAGAGCGGTAATTTGAAAGCTCGTCGGTGGGAAATGGGCATCACCGTTATCCCACACCTTTTTCGTCAGAATTTCGAGCACCGGTGAGAAGCCGTGTATTGGATTGACCGCGAGATGCGGGTAGGCGACGTGTCCTTGCACACCATAGATGGTCGTCGTTGCAGACAATGATCCTCGGCGCCCGTTCTTGATGGTGTCTCCTGTGCGCTCACTCGCGGTGGGCTCCCCGACGACGCAGTAGTCTATGTGTTCCTCGCGCCGCCGCAGCTCTTCGATAACCCGCACCGTGCCGTCTACGGCAGGCCCTTCCTCGTCGGAGGTGACGAGTACGCCCAAGGATCCCACGTGATCGGGGTGAAGCGTCACGAATTTCTCAATAGCGGTAACGAACGCCGCTAAGGAGGACTTCATGTCGGCGGCGCCGCGACCGTACAGCATGCCGTTTTCGATGGTCGGCGTAAAAGGATCGTGTTTCCATTCTTCACGTGCACCGGGCGTCACGACGTCTGTGTGTCCCGCAAATACCAGCAAGGGGGCGGTTTCGCCGCGGCGAGCCCAAAGATTCTCGACTTCGCCGTATCGCAAATGTTCGACCCGAAAGCCGATTTTCGACAGGCGCTCCGCAATCAGTTTCTGGCATCCGCGGTCCCGTGGGGTGATGGACCGCCTGCGAATGAGCGCTTGCGCAAACCTTAGCGCGGCGTCACCCATTGGTCGCAAGCATTCCTTCAGTCGGCGCGGAGCAGTTCATTGATCCCTACCTTGGCGCGCGTTTTCGCGTCGACCCGCTTCACGATCACCGCGCAGTAAAGACTGTAGTTACCTTCTCGCGCCGGGAGCGAACCGGACACCACCACCGATCCCGCCGGAATCCGCCCGTAGAAGATTTCTCCGGTCTCGCGATCGAAGATTTTCGTACTTTGACCGATATAGACACCCATGGATATGACCGACCCTTCCTCTACGATCACGCCCTCGACAATTTCACTGCGAGCGCCGATGAAGCAGTTGTCCTCGATGATCGTCGGTGCCGCCTGGATCGGCTCCAATACGCCTCCGATTCCGACGCCGCCCGAGAGATGAACGTTTTTGCCGATCTGGGCGCACGAACCGACTGTGGCCCATGTGTCGATCATGGTGCCTTCGTCGACGTACGCGCCGATGTTGACGTAGCTCGGCATGAGCACGACGTTTGGGGCCAGATACGCGCCTTCGCGCACGGTCGCCGGCGGCACAATGCGAAAATTCGCCTTCTCGAAATCCTCCGTCCGATAACGCGCCAGTTTCAAGGGTACTTTGTCGAAATACTGCGTCCAGGTACCTGGAATCGGTTCGTTTTCGGACGTCCGGAAATACAACAGCACGGCCTTTTTCAACCACTGGTTGACAACCCATGTCTTATTGCGCCGCTCGGCGACACGCGCGCGTCCCGAGTCGAGCATGTGGATCGCCTCCCGTACTGCATCTCTGATCTCGCCCGAGACGGTCGCGGGCGTGATCTCATTGCGCATCTCGAAAGCGTGATCAATCACTGAACTTAGCTCACTCATGGCGGCAACTCCCAAAATCTATTTTCTTAGTCGATATTCTCCGTGATCAAATCCACCGAAATCATCCGGTTGCGGTCTCGGCGGTTTTGCTCTCCGCGTCCAAGGACAACGCCTGCTGAATGCTGTGCGCCAGGCATGTCTGCTGAACGTGCTGGGTGACAGGATTGCCGTCTCGATCGGTAATAAAAAACACGTCTTCGGCTCGCTCTCCGTAGGTGGCAATCTTAGCGGTCACCAGCTTTACCTTGCATCCGGACAGACAGCGTGCGACTTGGTGCAGCAGTCCTGGTTGGTCTTGCGCTTCGACTTCCATGACCGTATGTTGCCCGCTGGGCGACTGGGAAAAACTGACACGTGTTTCGATGGGAAAATGTTTCAGTGTCCGTGGGAGATGAACCAGTTTGCGAGGCTGATCCGAAGGCGGGTTTAAGATTTGGTTGCGCAGTCGATTTTGCAGGTTCTTCAACTGACCTGCGTCGCTGGCCCGTTCATCACCCTGCTCTAGCGCGATAAAAGTGTAGAGTGCGAAGCCAGCCGGCGTAGCATGTATGCGCGCGTCAACGATATTCAGATTCATGCGTTCAAAACCGCCCGTGACGAGCGTGAGCAAACGTTCCGTCTCTGGAGCATAAACAAGGAATACGTTGGGATCGAGATTGGAGTCGAATCGTACTTCGACGATGGGCAGCTCAATCGCCGGAGTCGATGCGATGGTCTCAACGTGATGAGCGACCTCCGCCGCCGTGTAGCGCAAAAAATAGTCATTCGGGAACGACGACCAATGCTGCTCGACGACATCCGGCAGGATGCGATTTGTGTCGATCAGCGCGAGTGCTTCCATTTTGATGTCGTCGATGCGTTGTTCCAGGTTTATCGGTTCCGCGTGTCCGCGCCGTAGTGCCTGGGTAGCGACCATATATAAGTCGTTCAGCAATCGTCCTTTCCACGCATTCCATACGTGCGGGCTCGTGCCTCGTATGTCGGCGATGGTGAGGAGGTAGAGATTGTTTAAGTGTTCCTGGTCTCCGATCTTTTGCACAAATTTTGAGACGACTTCCTCGTCCGTGATGTCCTGCCGCTGTGCCGTCCAAGACATAAGCAAATGGTTACGCACAAGCCAGGCTACAAAGCGCGCGTCGTATTCGCTCATTTCATGCGATTTGCAAAACTCGTAGGCGTCTTTCTCTCCAAGGATCGAGTGATCGCCCTTTCTGCCTTTGGCGATGTCGTGAAACAGGCCCGCTAAATACAAGCGTTCCGGTTTGAATATCTGCGACATGATGTGGCTTGCGCGCGGAAATTCATCCCGGTGCTCCGGGACGGCAAATCGCCGAAGGTTTCGCACTACAAATAATGAGTGTGCGTCCACAGTGTAGACATGAAACAGGTCGTGCTGCATTTGTCCGACAACACCACCAAATTCGGGGATGTAGGCGCCGAGAACACCGTAGGCGTTCATCCTGCGCAGTACGTGGGTTTGTCCGCATGGCTGACGCATGATTTCCATGAAAAGACTGCGACACCGAATATCGTTCCTGAAATCCTGGTCGATGCGGTAGAGGTTCGCGCGCACCTGCCTAATAGTGGCCGCGCGTACGCCTTTTATTTGGGGATTCTGTTGAAGGAGGAGGAATAATTCCAAAAGGGCAAATGGATTCCTCTCGAACACTTTTTCATTGACGGTTTCGAGAAATCCGTTATAGCTTCTGAATCGCCGATTGATCTTTTCCGTACGTGACGTTCTGGGCGAAAAGTTGATTTCTTCGTAATGTTGCAACAGGATCTCATTGAGAAGACGCATTTCTTTAACGGTTCGGTAGTAGCGTTTCATTAGTTGCTCGACGCCGAGATGTCCATCGCTATCCCGGTAGCCCAACTGTTCGGCGAGCACGCGTTGATGGTCGAATAACAGTCGGTCTTCGCGCCTTCTAGAGTTGAAATGCAGGCCGTTACGAAGTTTCCATAGGAAATTACGTCCCCGAACCATGGAACGATATTCTTCCGCGGTCAAAAATCCCAGCTCGATGAGGTCGCGCAATCGCGAGGCGCCGTATTGACGCTGCATAACCCAAAGCACCGTCTGGATATCGCGCAGTCCGCCCGGCCCGTCTTTGATGTTCGGCTCCAGATTGTAGGCGGTATCGTCGAATTTCTGATGTCGAGTTTCTCGCTCTTCGGTTTTCGCCTTGAAGAATTTGTCGGGGGGCCATACCTTGGGCGCCGACGTCTTCTCTCGCATATGTTGCATCAATCCCTCGTCTCCCTCGAGCAATCGAGCTTCCATGATGTTTGTGGCTACCGTGAGGTCATTTTTCGCTTCTCGAATACAATCTTTGATGGAGCGCACGCTGTGACCGACATCCAGGCCTATATCCCAAAGGAAGCTCCACAAGGATTCCGCGAACGCGCGCACCTTGTCGTAGCGTTGCGTTCGCAACAGCAGCATGAGATCAACGTCTGAATGAGGGTGCAATTCACCACGACCGTACCCACCCACCGCCAACAGGGCGATTTCCACTTTCTGCGGCAACAATCTCTGATGGTGTGTCCACACAATATGCAGAAGTTGATCGACGAGCCACGCGTGGTGATGAACGATATCCTGTGAGGGGCCGCCTTGAAGGTAGTATTCGTAAATTTTCTGACGTCCTTGTTTCAGGGCTTCCCTCATCAAGCCGACGCTGTCTTCGCACTCCGCTAGTGTGGACTGCAACAAGCCAACGTCGATCAATTTCGAATTTGCAAGATACACTTTAATAATTCTGGGTGTACGAGTCGGTCAGGATTTCATGTCCATCCTCGGTTACGAGGATGGTATGCTCCCACTGCGCCGAAAGGCTGTGGTCGCGCGTTACCACCGTCCAGTTGTCGGACAAAAGCCGAGTTTCCTTGCGTCCGGCATTGATCATAGGCTCGATAGTGAACGTCATCCCGGGAACGAGTTCAATTCCGGTGCCGGGTTCACCGTAGTGCAGCACTTGGGGTTCTTCGTGGAATTCGCGTCCGATGCCGTGACCGCAATATTCCCGAACAACGGAAAAGTTATGCGATTCCGCATGGCTCTGGATGGCGTGACCCAAATCCCCCAGACGCGTATCCGGGCGTACGATTTCGATCGCGCGAAATAGGCACTCCCTGCTCACTTGTATGAGCCTTTTGGCCAAAATAGACGGATTACCAACCATGAACATGCGGCTGGTGTCGCCGTGGTAGCCGTCTTTGATCACGGTGATGTCGATGTTGATGATATCGCCGTTTTTCAGCCGTTTTTCTCCCGGTATGCCGTGGCAGACGACATGGTTGACGGACGTGCAAATGGATTTTGGAAATCCCCGATAATTCAATGGGGCGGGAATCGCTTGGAGATCGTTGACGATGAAATCGTGGCAGGTCCGATCGAGTTCAGCCGTGGTGACGCCGGTTTCGACCTTTGGGCCGATCATATCCAACACCTGCGCGGCGAGGCGCCCCGCAACGCGCATTTTTTCGATCTCCTCCGCGGTTTTTATGGATATGACCATGGCTCAAAGCGCATAGGTAAACTGTCACCGACATGCTACACGATTTTCGCTTTGCGGCGCAGAAATCGGGCATACTCGCAGTGATCGCGCGAGGCGGCAGGACTTCGATTGCCCGAAAATTGGGCCTGTGCTATAAAACGCGGTCATTTTTTTAACTTCGCGCGGAAGTCGACACGAACGCCCGGGTGCCCCTCGCAACCGGAATAGGGGTCGGCGGTCGGGACTTCCGCAAGAAAAAACCCGAACGGAGTAATCGCGATGGCAGATGTCACCATGCGCCAGATGCTCGAAGCTGGCGTTCATTTCGGTCACCAGACACGCTACTGGTCCCCCAAGATGCGCCCCTTTATATACGGGGAGCGTAATAAGATTTACATCATCAACCTGGAACACACCTTGCCCCTGTTCAAGGAGGCCATGGAGTTTTTGAAGCAAATGGCCGCGAATGGAGGCAATGTCCTGTTCGTGGGCACCAAACGTGCCGCCAGCAAGGCGATCCAAGAGGCCGCGGAGCGCAGCGATTGCCCCTACGTCAATCATCGATGGCTGGGTGGGATGTTGACGAACTTTAAGACCGTAAAGAATTCGATTGAACGACTCAAGGAACTGGACAACCAAGTGGAAGAGGGTGAACTCGAGAAGTTGAGCAAGAAGGAGGCCTTGCAGTTACAACGGGAGCGCGCAAAGCTGGAACGAAGCCTCGCGGGCATAAAAAACATGCCCGGTCTACCGGATGCGCTTTTCATTATTGACGTGAAGCAGGAATACATAGCTGTTTCCGAAGCCAACAAACTCAAAATTCCAGTTGTTGCGGTGGTCGATACCAACTGCGAGCCGGACAACGTGGACTATGTCATACCTGGGAATGACGACGCTATCAGGGCGATCAGACTGTATGCGAGTAGCGCAGCGGACGCCGTACTGGAGGGTCGACAAATTCGATCGGAGCAGTTGGTGCAGCAGCCGGGGGAATACATAGAAGTGGATGAAAGCGGTCAGGCGATCGCTGCGGAATCCTCTGATCTCGCGGCGACACTGCAAACAACGGAAACCGGTCCGCAGACAGGCGACGCAGGCGAGGTCAAGGACCAAGGACCAGCCCCTTCGGCGCCGGCTGCCGCCGAGGAGGCGGCGGAAGGTTCGGCGCTGGCTGCCGCCGAGGAGGCGGCGGAAGGAGATTCTGGAGAAGGCGGCGTTGGTGCTGGAAAGGCGGCAAAGACCGCAACTGTGAAGAGAAAGGTGAAAACGAAGGTGTCCAAAAGACCCGCTTCTAAAAAGAGAGTCGCGAAGAAGGAACCGGTGAAGTCCGATAACGCAGCTAAACCCGAAAAGGTCAACAAGGAGGACGTAGAGGAGCAGCCGGAGTCCAAAACGGTATAGTAAACGGAGTCGCCGATCTCTATTGAACTGTGGTTTGAACAACCGGGAGATAATGCTATGGCTATCACCGCCGCAATGGTTAAAGAACTCCGTACGCGCACTGGAGCGGGTATGATGGAATGCAAGGGTGCGTTGATCGAAGCCGACGGCGACTTGGATGCGGCGGCGGAGCTGTTACGTAAGAAAGGCGCGGCGCAGGCGGATAAAAAATCCGGAAGAATCGCTGCGGAAGGCATTGTCGTCGCCTTGGTTTCGGACGATGCCAAGCTCGGAGCCTTGGTAGAAGTGAATTGCGAAACCGATTTCGTTGCCAAGGATGTTCCTTTCTCTGATTTCGCCAAGGCGCTGGCGTACACCGTGTTGAAAGAACGGCCGCAATCGGTCGAGGCCTTGAATGGCTTGTCGATGAGCGGGGGCACTGCCACAGTAGATGAAACGCGACGCGAACTGATAAGTAAAATCGGCGAAAATATTCAGGTGCGCCGATTCCACGTCTTGGAGGCGAGGGGTGAGGAGGGGATCAGCGCCTACGTACACGG
>JBFGKR010000048.1:0-9372 GCA_041576575.1 Arenicellales bacterium
GCGGCGGACGCCGCGGCGCGATTGAACTGCGGTTTGGGTGTCGCGGCGGTTACCTACGGCGCGGGGGCGTTGAATATGGTTAATCCCGTCGCGGCCGCGTATGCGGAAAAATCCCCGGTGGTCGTGATCTCCGGCGCCCCGGGCGATCAGGAAGAACACTCAGTACTCTTGTTACACCACCAGGCCAAGACCATCGACTCGCAGTCCTTGATATACAGAGAAGTGACCTGCGACCAGGTAAAACTGAATGACGCAGAACGCGCCGACAGCGACATCGCCCGCGTGCTCAGAAACTGCAGGCAGAACTCACGGCCGGTGTATATCGAACTGCCCCGCGATCAGGTATTCAAACCCTGTCGCCCGGTGTCAAGCCTTGCCCTGCGCGAGCCGGACCCCGAGGCTTTGGAGGCCTGTGTAACAGAAGTTCTGGACCGACTGGACTCTGCCGAGGCGCCCGTGCTCATGGTTGGTGTAGAAATCCGGCGTTATGGATTGGAAAAAAAAGTAGCGCAGTTGGCGCAAAACCTCGCATTACCGGTCGTTACCAGTTTCATGGGTCGCGGTTTGCTGGCCAATGCTGACGCGCCTCTGCTCGGAACTTATCTGGGAGTTGCGGGAACACCGGACGTCACCCGCTGCGTCGAAGAGTCCGACGCACTGCTGCTTCTGGGCGTGATCTTGTCCGACACCAATTTCGGCGTATCCAAAAAACAGATAGACCTCCGCAAGACCATTCAGGCGCTGGACGGACAGGTTAGCCTCGGGTTCCACGTCTATCCGAGGATTCCTCTCGCCGCTTTGGTGGAAGGATTGTCACAACGGGTCTCGTCCCGACGACCGCAACCCGCTATCCGGGCTACCGCCAGTTATCCACGCGGCTTGCAAGGCGACGACGGGGGCATTACTCCCACGGACATCGCCATGGGCGTCAACGATGTGATGGCGGATCACGGGCGCATGCCGATTGCCGCCGACACCGGGGATTGTTTGTTCACGGCCTTGGAGATCGAAAATACTGAATTCGTTGCGCCGGGGTACTACGCCACTATGGGCTTCGGCGTGCCGGCGGGTCTGGGAATCCAGGCGACGAGCGGGAAACGTCCGTTGATTCTTGTCGGCGACGGCGCGTTTCAAATGACGGGCTGGGAACTGGGGAACTGCAGCCGCTACGGATGGGATCCCATCGTCCTCGTATTCAACAACAGCAGTTGGGAAATGTTACGCGCCTTCCAACCTCAGTCTCGTTTCAATGACCTGAATGAGTGGCGATTCGCTGAGCTGGCCGAGGCCCTGGGAGGCGAAGGCCGCCGTGTATCGACGCGCCGTGAATTGCAGCAGGCGCTGAGTGCCGCGGTGCGTAAACGCGGCAGGTTCCAGCTAATCGACATTCGGATTCCGCGTGGTGTCATGTCCAACACGTTGGCGCGTTTTGTCGCCGGCATCAAGGAACGCCGTGACTCGCAGCGTCGAGAGTCCAATTCACAGGAGCGTTAACATACCTGCCCTCGTTAGATCCCTCAGGCTCCGTGCGGTGAATTTGGCGGCAAATCGCGCCGCCGATCCTATCGACTTTCCCTGCATGCGTGGTACCAGGTAGGCGGCGAAGAAAATGTCGCCCGCACCTGTTGGGTCATCGATATCAAGTTCTACGACAGGTTGAAAATGCAGAATCTTCCCGGAAGCGATATAGACGCCATCGCTTCCGCAGGTAACGACCGATTCCAAGCGATTCCGCGCGCTCACCAAGTCCACCGCCGCTTTGGATGGATCCGTGGAACCGGTCAAAATGCGCGCTTCGCTTGCGTTCGCTTTGATTACGTCGCAAGCCGATCGCAAGTAGGACAACCTGCTGTCAACTCTTGCTTCGACTTTTCCAGCCACAATCGCCCGTGTATATCCCTGTACGTCGAGAGCGATAGTGAAGGTCTTCTCTTCCACGACCATGGTTAACGCCGCGTCGGATATGTCGTCAGGATGCAGTGGGGCCAGATACACAAGATCACACTGGTTCAGCCCTGCGCGCAATTCGTCGATTCGAATAGGGTCTGCGAGCGCCAACACTTCCTGTTTTCGGTCGACGTCGCCCGGCACTGTGTAGTCGTTCACGAAAGTCGTGGTGCGTAGCGACGGGCGCTGCAGAACTTCGATCCCGGCCCGCTGAAGTGCTTCTTCGATAAACGCATCCGCGATTGCGAAACGCGTGATCGCGCGCGTGCTCATGCCCAGTTGCACAAAAGTGGAACCGGCGTACCAAACGGCGCCGCCGATCCGCTCCGCGCTGCCGCGCCGCGTGCGAATACGATCGCGGGTTATCGACCCCGTAACCGCGGCCGTTTTACGTGGCGCTCTCACGACTCCGTGAGTTTACGCCTAGCCGCACAAGGTCGCGGTGTCGAAGTCACCGCCGTCAACCGCGTGTCATGGCGAAGAAGCAACGAAAGGTGATCCGGACACGGCGCGCCAGATCCAGCGTTTCGATTCCGGGTAATCGAAGTCCCACTGCACCGATTGTTTTCACAGCTCGTCTTGGAAATGGGGCGCATTGCGATCGTCTCGCCGCCACGGCCGCAACCACTGTTCGAACAGGTCCTCGATCTCGTCGCGCCACGTCTCCGGATCGAGCTCGTAGGGAAGGCCTTCTTCAAGGTCCTCCCAAGCATTTTCCGTCGCCCCCGCCTCGGGACGCTTACCCAGGGTTACCGTGATCGATTGCGCGCGCTTACTGCGAAGGATCTCCACCGCCACCGATTCGTTCGGATCGAAATAGTGTAGTACTCGATAGATATCAGGGATGTTTCGAATGCTTCGGCGATCCATCCTTATGATGACGTCGCCCGCTGCGAGACCGGCGTCCGCGGCGGGACTATCGGACAATACTTCAGCGATGAGGACG
The DNA here is from genome assembly GCA_041576575.1 of Arenicellales bacterium. GTDB lineage: Bacteria > Pseudomonadota > Gammaproteobacteria > Arenicellales > JAANXG01 > CALZGZ01. Next base: position 2,894 of record JBFGKR010000048.1, read on the forward strand.
CCAGAGTCGGGCGGAGCGCCAAAAATACGCCGCAGCTCTCCGCTCATATTCTGTAGACCAACGCCCAGGTAGGATTGCGGACGTAAGACCGGGGTCCTGCCGCCAGGCACCCCGATCAACGTTTTATTGCCGCGGGACCCGAGACGAATTTCAACGGTCGCCGGGCGATTCGCGCGCACGTACGTCAGCGTAGTTTCCTCGCCGGGTCGCGTTCGATGCACCAGCCACCGCAGTCGCCGCACCGAATAGATCGGTTTACCGTCGATTTCGGTCAAAACGTCTTCCGGCCGTATGCCGGCCTTTTCCGCGGGGCCGTCGGGGACGACGCGTATCACTTCGACGCCGTACTCGAGGTGGAGAGCGTCCAACTGTGAGAACTCCAGATTCTGCACCGCCACTCCCAACCATGGGCGCTCGAAGGCCTCGGCGCGATGCGGGTGCGCGACGGCCGGGGTGCTCAAGGACGCCACCCAGATGGACGTGCAGAAAACCAATCCGATCCACGTAGAAGCCTTCATCAATAAACTCCGCACTCTTTTTCGGCGATACATACTTAGTTAACGTTTCTACACAGCAATCGTTACCTTCAAAGGTACACTTTTCTTCGGAGTGTATTGGCGCTATCGCTGTTCCGATGTGTACGTGCGACCCGTACGACAACTGCTAGCAAAACAACGCGAATACGTATTCCTATATTTGATCCAGATCATCGATACTTGCGGTGACATTGACGAATATGGGATGCTCTAACGCTCAACTCGGAGGACGACAGCATGCCGGTGCGACGATTGAAGCAATTCCTTGATAGTAACGAAATTAAGTACGAAACCCTTTCACATCCAACCACCTATACCTCCCAACACACTGCGGAATCGGCCCATATTCCGGTGCAGGAAATGGCGAAAACGGTTATGGTTAAACTCGACGGGAAAATGGCAATGGTCGTAGTTCCGACTAGCCATCGCGTGGATTTAAACATGCTACAAGAGGTCACGGGAGCGGGTAACGTCGAGCTGGCGACGGAGAAGGAGTTTAAAGACCTCTTTCCCGAGTGCGAGGTCGGCGCGATGCCGCCATTCGGCAATCTCTACGACATGCAGGTGTTTGTTTCTGAAAAACTCGCAGAAGACGAGTCCATCGCATTCAACGCCGGCACACATACAGAATTGATTCGACTGTCCTACAGCGATTATGCCAGCTTGGTCAAGCCGACGATGGTCAAACTCGCCAGCGACGACTAACGCATCTCTACGTAGCGCGCACCAGAGCGCGTACGTCACCAAGCATAGCCATACCCGGGTACAGGGGAATCCAGTATGCAATCGCCGTTACAAATTTCATTTCGCCACATGGGCCAATCGGATGCGATCGAGGCGAGGATCCGCAAGCGGGCCGACGAATTGGAAAGATTTTGCGACCAGATAACGAGCTGTCGTGTGGTGGTAGAGCCCGCCCACAAACACAAACACAAGGGGAACCTTTTTCAGATTCGCATCGACGTAACCGTACCAGGAAAAGAACTCGCAGTAACACGGGAACCGGATGCCCATCAGGCACACGAAGACATATACGTTTCCATACGCGACGCCTTCAACGCGATGCGCCGCCAGCTCCAGGAATACGTTAGGATACAGAGAGGCGACATCAAGTCTCACGAAGTACCGCCGCACGGTCGTATCACTGAGCTGATTGCGGATCAAGATTATGGAATCATCACCACGCCCGACGACCGACGGATCTACTTCCACCGCAACAGCGTCGTCAATGCCGAATTCACCACCTTAAGGGTCGGCGACGAAGTTCGATTTTCCGAGGGCGAAGGTGAAAAAGGACCCCAAGCAAGCGGCGTCCGGCTCATTGGCAAACACCATATCGTGGGTTGAAAGTCTTCCGGACTCAGAACGAAACGGCTACGAAGGCGGCAATGAGTGGACGGCACCAAGGGTTCTTGTCGTGTAAGCGGTAACGCGTTTAAATGCCAAATCGCCGAGCGAGTCTCCATTTCCCATCCGCCTCGCGACGACGTCTTGAGTGCGGCGGTCCGCGAGGCCACATCAGCCCAAAAATAAACAAAGTCGATGATGTGTCCGCGTCGGCGGCCGTGCGCTATCGGTGCGCCGCGCACAGAACCGCCACCGCTACCGAAGTTTCGTCTCGCGATCGCACGATCAACACGGATACAAGGAATGTAGATTCGATTCATTGTCGTTGGGCCGTGCGCGCGTGACCGTTTACGTGGGAACCAGCGGATGGAATTACGATCACTGGAAGGACTGCTTTTTTAGCGGAGTGCGGCGGCAGGAGTGGCTGCAATTCTACGCGGCGCGTTTCGATGCCGTTGAGGTAAACGCCACCTTCTATAGACGTCAAGATTACAACACATACAAAAAATGGAGAAACACAACGCCTGACTATTTTCGTTTCTGCATCAAAGCCAATCGCTATCTGACTCACAGCAAAAAACTCAATGATCCCTTGTCGGCCGTGTGCGAAGAGCGCGATCGTGCACGAGCCCTGGGACAGAAACTCGCGGTCGTGGTGTGGCAATTGCCGATCACGTTTCGCAAGAACGCAGAGCGTTTTCGCACTTTTGCCAAAGCGCTGGATCATTGGCGTTACGCCAGACACGCCATAGAATTTCGACATCGTTCATGGTTCGACGACGAAGTGGCCGATTGTCTACGTCATCACCGTATCGCTGTCTGCCAATCGGATGCTGCGGACTGGCCGTTGTGGGACGCGGCGACTACTGATATTGTCTATATTCGGCTGCACGGTCATACGCGCACCTACGTTTCCCGGTACAATAAAAGATCTCTGGACCGGTGGTTGAAAAAAATCGAAGTCTGGGCTTCGGAGCGGCGTGACGTACATGTGTATTTCGACAACGACGCCGATGGAGCCGCACCTAGGGATGCCCTCCGTCTCATGAAAATACTCCGTACAGCGAACACGGGTCAGAAATCCGAGCAACCGGGAACAGTTGTTTGAAGCAACTCGCAGCCTTGAGCTTAGCCGTTCTTCTTTGTTGTGCGACAATGCAAAGCCACGCCGATTACTCGAAAACCGCATTCGTCTACCATCCCGACTATGTTCTTCACAACCCCGGACAAGGCCATCCGGAGCGGCCCGCGCGGGTCGAAGCGATCACTTCGCACCTGAAACAAAGAGGGTTTCTCGATCTGCTGCTGTCCGTTAGAGCAGAGCCGGCAAGCGAAGAGTGGTTACTTCAAATCCATACAAAAACACATCTCGAGAATTTGGAAGACGCTGTCGCAAGAGCGCCAATCTTTCTTGACGCGGACACCGGACTGTCCACTGAAAGTTATCGTATTGCAAAACTGGCGGCGGGAGGTGTCCTCACTGCCGTAGATTTGATCATGGATCGCCGCGCAGTCAACGCCTTTGTTGCAGCCCGCCCTCCCGGCCATCACGCACTCGCGGACAGGGCGATGGGGTTTTGTCTGATCAATCACGTCGCAGTTGGGGCACGTTACGTACAGAAGAAATACGGCCTCGAGCGCGTACTCATTGTCGACTGGGACGTGCACCACGGAAACGGCACTCAGGATATTTTTTACACCGACCCTACGGTGTTTTATTTCAGTGTTCATCAGTCGCCCTACTATCCAGGCACCGGCTCCGCCGCCGAGACCGGCGACGGCGAAGGTGCTGGCAGCATTCTCAACGTGCCGATACCCGCCGGGGCGAGCGATGCGGATTTAGTTCGTGCCTTCGAACAACATTTGGTGCCCGCAGCGGAACGTTTTCGGCCACAATTCATTTTCATCTCCGCGGGATTCGACGGGCATCGCGACGACCCACTGGCCGGTTGGGAGCTCACCGAAACCGGTTTCCGTGAGCTAACGCGCATAGTGAAGACTATCGCAGCAAGATTTGCGGAACAAAGAATCGTTTCAGTCCTGGAAGGAGGCTACGACCTGGACGCGCTGGCGCGCTCGGTGGAAGCGCACCTGCGAGAGTTGGCTTCGGCTGATGCGGGCGGATAACGGTTACACGCGGGCGTATCGGGTCTCGCGCCCCGACGCAACGGACTCGCTCGGCGTGTTCCTGCCGCGAACAACATCCGATCGAATTACGATCTAAAGAGGATGTTGTAAACCGCGTTGCGATCGGCCGCGAAGGCAAAAAACCCCTCACGGAATACAAACCGCCATTTTCCGGCTTGAACGGTGGACCCACCGCCCCGACTGTCGCGGATGCGGAGCGATGGCTTGTCACCCACGCCAAAATACGCGACACTCTCGCCGCCGCGTGCGTAGCTGAAGCTGCGGATGCGAGAGTACAAAAACAGGATATGGACCTTAAGTCTTAGCGTCATACCAACAACTTTATTTATGGCCTTACGTCATACGCCATCCTTCCCGAGTGCTCGTCCCGCCTATCGTTATTTGAAGACATCGCGCCAGGAGAGTTGTTACATGCGTTGTCGTGCCGCTGCGACTGCGGCAGGATCACCGCTGTCGTGCGTCGAGTTCGAAAATTGGGACGGTGCTGAGGCATGAAATCCAACAACATAGTGGCGGAAACTCTGCGAACTGCCCGTGGCATCGGGGAGATGCTGGCCGCCGGTTTACTTGGTTGCCCGCGCTGGGCATTCAATCTGATCTTGTTTGCGGCCGGGACGATGGTCGCGGCGTATCTAACGCACGAGTTGTTTCAAGCTGTCCCGCACATCGACGACGGCGTCGCAGCCCTGTACCAGGCGCGCATCTTCCAGCACGCCAAGTTGGTCTGGCCCGTGGATCCAAGCATCAAACCCTTCTTCGACACCTTCGGAGTCATCACACCCATCGGCAAACCCGGTTACTGGTCGGGAATGTACCCACCCGGTTGGCCGTTGCTGTTGACCGTCGGACTTTGGATCAAGGCGCCGTGGCTAGTGAACCCCGTTCTCGGCGGCTTGCTCATTGTCGCGGTGTCGGAACTGGGGCGCGAACTGTACAACGAGAAGGTTGCCCGGGTCGCCGGAATTATGGCGGTTGCCTCACCGTTCCTGGCGGTCGTGTCGGCGACGCACCTATCGCATACGCCGGCGGCGTTGTTCTGCACCGTGGCGTGGTGGTGTGCGCTACGCCTGCTTCGCACCGGAAGAACTCGGTACGCGCTGATCGGCGGTGCAGCAATTGGGATGACGCTGTTGGTGCGGCCCGAGACGGCGGTGGTGATCGGTTCCGTTATCCTGCTCGGCGTCCTCGTACAGATCCGGCGCGTTATCGTCCTTTGGCGCCAGCTGCTGGTGGCAACCGCGGTTGCTGCAATGGCAGCCGGAGTATTGATCGGCTTCCAGTTCATCGCGGTAGGCAAAGCAGGCACCTTCGGTCATGCCGTGGAGATGCAGTCGAAAGTGCGCCTCGGGTTCGGACGCGTCGGCGATTCTTCGTGGATCCACACGCCGCAAAAGGCCACCCTGCACGGAAGCAAACGCCTGAAGGAACTGAACCGCCAGCTGCTCGGTTGGCCTCTGCCCGCGGTGGTCCTCCTGCTTGCCCCGTTTTACCTGCTGCGCCCCAGCTTCCGCGACCTTTGGCTTCTTGCTTCCCTGGTCGCCCTGGCGGGGTTTTTCGCGTTCTACTGGTATTGGGAGGAGTGGCTTCCCGGACGTTACCTGTTCAGCGCAACTCCCATGCTTCTGGTATTGTGCGCTCGCGGCTGGTGGGTATGGAACGAACGACTGCGACGCCTGCCCGTCATCTCCGCACTGCCAAAGTGGGTCCTGCTGATCGGTGTCACGTATGCGCTCGTTGTCGCTGGACCGCGCTATCGCGAGTTCTTCGGGCCCCATCACGGCGACGTCGAAAGCTGGCTCCCCAAAGTCGTCGACGCACATGGAATATCCAACGCCGTAATATTCATGCGCAGTACCGGCCGGCTGAAACACAGCGGATTGTGGAACGACTTTTACGCCACCGGCTTCATGCGTAACACGCTCAATCTCGACGGCGAGGTCATTTATGCTCGGGACGGGGAAGACAAAGACGTCGGAATACCCAATGAGCGCCTCATCGAGCGTTACCCAGGTCGCCACTACTATGCATACGAGTTCGACCAACACGATATGGAACCGCGCTTGTACCGATTGATTGTCGAGGACGGACAAGTTCGCGCGCGGATCCCGATAACGGCTCCCGGATCTGATCGCACCGCCGGCTACGCGACGCGCTGACCGGCACAGCGCACCGAGTCGCCGCAACGACTGATTTTTGCATCCCTCCCAGCTCGATTCAACGGTCGACGCACTTCTCCGTTTCGATCTGAACAGTGGAGTGATGGACATTGAAACGTTCGGCCAACACGCGCTTTAAGTGTTGCAGGATTTGCGTCGGGTCCATGGACGGATTGATCTCCACGTGCATGGTCAAGAGCGGACGTTCGGGAGTGAGCGACCAGACGTGCATATGATGAACGTCCCGAACACCCGGTACCGCGTCGGTTAGTGTTGTGCGTAGCAATTCCAC
>JBFGKR010000049.1:0-9347 GCA_041576575.1 Arenicellales bacterium
CGCACGGCACCTGTGCTGAATTCCTTCGCCGATGCCAATCACGCCTTGTTAATCTGCGCCTCACCGACATGAACGAGTTGACTCAGATCCCGTCCGGCCAAATCGTAAGCCTGCCCGAAACCGGTCACAAAACGGCCCGATACCGGTGACAGTCGGAACATACGGAAATCCGGCAGGGCGCGGAGAATATCGACAACGTTGCCAAACCGTGACGCCATGCGGTCAAGCATCGATTGGTAATAGGATTCGTTACCGTCCACAAGCGTTATGTCGCACCGATAGGATATGCGTTTCCGCGCAAATATCTGCTTTGTGGCGCTTTCGTCCTCAATTAGTAGAACCGCGGCCACAGCGGTCGAAAGCAAATGTCCGGTGTGGGCAGACAAGCCGCTGACAAAGACGAGAAAACTGCCCTCGTCGTCGTACACGACAGGTGCATAGCTCACACTGGGCAGCCCGCCCGCATCGGTAGTAGCGAGCACCAGACTACGAGATTGCGCGCGCAGTTTCTTGAATGCCGACAAAGCTTCGGCTCGCAACTTTTTTTCGTCTTGCGACATGAACTTCGCTTCAGGCGACACTGCAGTTTCGACAGACCGCTAACGCTCGCAGACTTCGATGACTTCGCCGCCTGTCAGACTGCATAAAAGTTTCGTCGATAATGGGAAAACAGCTTTAGGCGATCCGGCCGCCGCCCATACCACATCGAAATCCATAAGATCTTGATCGATGAAAGTCGCCAACGTCTCCACGTGACCAAACGGTGGTACGCCGCCGATCGCGTATCCAGTTTTCGTTCTCACGTATTCCGCATCAGCCTTGGTGATCGCTTCACGCGCGTGCGCACTCAGCTTTCCCTCGTCCACCCGGTTTGCGCCGCTGGTGAGCACTAACACCGCAGTTTCCGACGTCAATCCTCTAAACACCAAGGACTTGACAATTTGCCCCAAGGCGCAGCCCACCGCATCCGCAGCCTGCCTAGCAGTACGGATCTCGGTCGCAAATCTTACTACATCGGCGCTTACACCGAGGTCGCGCAGCACGGCCTCGAACGGTCCCCTGCTAGATTTAGCTGAACGCGCGTTCATCGCGTCTCAATCTTCCCACGCCCGCTTGAGTAATCCAATCAACTTGTCCTTCAATTGTTTGATAAACGGCCGGCCAAGTAGAGGGATGCTGGCCAGAAACGTCACCTCACCCAGGATTACCAGACCCGCCGAAATACTCGCAGCCTGCGCCGTGGGCAGATCCAGGAAAAATACCAGCGGAGCAAGGCTCCATGGAATCCAGCTGAATATAAATAACCCCAACCCTGCGTAGTATTTCCTACCTTTCATTCTAGCCAAACAGTTGCAGCCCGGCCGTGCGGCGCACCGGGCGCGGAGGCATTGTGAATTTTTGATGGCAATCCGGTCAAAATGGTATAGCGCACGTCCCGGCGTCTTCAGAATTGAATAGCGGGTAACATATACGACCACGAACCACAATGCACACGTCGGTGCCACAAGATCGGCGACGATGGCCTCCCGATCATAAGAGCGGGCATAATCTTCGAGAAGGTAAGCCCCATTGCAAATTGGATCATACGCTCAGACCGCGAACCGGCCTGCAAACGGCGCCGAAGATCCCGCACGACTCAGATACCACAACCGCACCGAGAGCAAATGCAGGCCTTTCGTATCGAAAGCTCGCCGCGACGAATGCCGAGGTCGGCACAAATCGACAACCCGCATGCTGAAATAAATATGTTTTATAATCAATATGTTATCTTCTACAACAGCGGCCTTGATACAATATCTGCCGAGACGATGTCCGAGTTGGCACCGGGCGACGGTGTTGGAGACCGAGTGGCAAGGCGCTTTGCAGATGCTCTGAGCAGTCACTGAAGATGTCGATCGCACGACGGTGCTTGATAGTAGCGATGCAGATTTTCCGTCTGCTTTCCGCATCCGCTTCCGCGTAACCGATTGGCCACGCTCTATGGCCCTGTACAGTGCCGATCACGAAGTATTGAGCACAGCCCGTGAATGGTTGTACGACCGCCATCAAGCGGTTTTAGTGACAGTGGCAAAAACTTGGGGATCTTCGCCCCGACCGGTGGGATCGCTCATGGTGATGCGCGAAGACGGTGTGCACGTGGGCTCGGTTTCCGGGGGTTGTGTAGAAGAGGATCTGCTAACGCGACTTCGCAGCGACCAAATTGCCGCATTCCCGTGCGTCGTCAATTACGGTGTCACCCGCGATCAGGCGAATCGTTTGGGGTTGCCTTGCGGGGGACGGCTGGAACTCCTATTGGAGCGCATGCAAGACCCCAAGGCTGTTACCCACCTGCTCGACAAGCTTTCAAGGGGAGAACTGATCGCCCGGCGCGTTCACGTTGAAACCGGTCGTGTACAACTGCTGCCGGCGTCGCCGGAGGACGACTTCTCATATGATAACGCTTATCTTCAAAAGGTCTTCGGGCCACGCTGGTCGATGCTTTTGATCGGCGCCGGGCACTTGTCCAGGTTCGTTGCACAAATCGCGTTGGCATTGGACTATCGTGTTACCGTTTGTGACCCCCGTATGGAGTACCAAGAATCGTGGAACGTTGAGGGGGCACAGCTGGTGCGTGACATGCCTGACGACGCGGTTCGATCGCGGGTGACACACTCGCGCAGCGTCGTGGTCACTCTCACTCACGATCCGAAACTCGACGATATGGCGCTCATGGAGGCGCTTTGCTCACCGGCGTATTACGTCGGCGCATTGGGCTCGGTTCGTTCCAGCAAAAAACGGCTAGAACGATTGCGCGCCCTCGGCGTCAGTGAGACACAACTGGCGCGCTTACACGGCCCGGTCGGACTTCCCATCGGCAGCCGAACGCCGGCGGAGATAGCGGTCTCCATCTTGGCGGAGATTACAGCGAAGCGCCGTGGGGCGACGCCGCAGTCGTCAACTGAGGCGCGTGTCGCACAATGGATGCCGTCGTAGGGATCCTGCTTGCCGCGGGCTCCGGGTCCAGATTTGGCCGCAACAAACTGCTTCATCGGCTCGAAGATGGAATTCCGATGGGTGTCGCCGCGGCACGAAACCTGGCCGCCGCGGTTCCTCGGAGCATCGCCGTCGTGCGGCCGGCTGACACGGTCCTGCACGCTCTGCTCGAAAATGAGGGACTGTCCGTGGTAACGAATCGCAACGCCGCGCGGGGCATCGGTAGCAGCATCGCCTGTGGCGTAGCTGCAACCTCCGAGGCGAGCGGCTGGGTCATCGGCCTGGGCGACATGCCCCACGTTCGGCCCTCAACTATTCATTTGATCGTTGATCGACTCAAACTCGGTAATTGTATTGTCGTCCCTGTGTGCAAAGGACAACGCGGACACCCCGTCGCTTTCGCCCGTCGGTTTTTCGATGAACTCACCGCATTGAATCGAGACCGCGGAGCTCGCGACATCATCGCACGGCATCAAGAAATAGTCGCGCGCATCGAGACCGATGATTCAGGCATTCTCCTAGATTTGGATTTTCCCCTACCCACCCTTGGAGACTAGACGTCGCAAGTTCGATTGAGATAGATCGTCGTCGTACGTGAAGGGATGATCGCCGGTTGACCGTGTGATATTGAGGGTACGTTAACAACTAATAATTCTACGCTGGGCAGCAGATTTTCGTGCGACAAATCGTATAATCGAGTTGGTCGCATCGGACAATCGAAACTGCCGTTACGCACTCGATATCTATCTCTGTTGGGATTTCGCTGCATGGAACAATTACGACGAGTACTGTATGTCGACGATGACCCAAGCGTTTGTGAACTCGTAGAAGTTGCCCTGGAAGCCACCAGCGATCTGGAATTGCGCACCTGCCTGTCCGGGAAGGAGGCGCTGGACGAAATCAAAACCTTCGATGCGCAACTGCTCGTGATCGATGTGAACATGCGCGAGATGGACGGTCCCGAGACTGTGTCGGCGCTGAAAAGAGCGGGAGTTCGAATACCGATTATTTTCACTACGGCCGAGACCGACCCCGAAACTCACATCCAACTTCGTGGATTGGGTTCTCTGGATGTTCTCATAAAGCCCTTCGACCCGCTCACGCTGCAACAACGTCTGCACAACCTTTGGGATTCCGTTGCCGATGCCTGATCGATTCTTTCTCTCCCAGCTCGATGTGCACAACGCGGATTAGAATCGCGGCAGATAAATATGAAAACAACTTCCCTCGTCCACGCGACTTTCCACCCTGATCATTCCCTGATGACGTTCTATCACGGTCTTTACGAATGCTAATCCCAAGCCGCTTCCGTACTCCTGCCGATGCTCTCGGCGTTCAATTCTTTGGAAGCGCGCGAACAGCTTTGGCCTGTCTTTCTCTGAGATGCCGTAACCGGTGTCCTGCACCCAGCAGTGCACTTGCCCGTCGACGGTTTCGATACCGATTACGACCTGGGATTTTTCGGGGCTGTATTTGACGGCGTTGCTCAGAAGATTCGCAAGCGCCCGCTCCAACATAGCGGCGTCCCCTCTCAGCAACGCCTTTGACGGCAAATCTTTGGTGACCACTATCTGTTTAGCCAAGGCCTGAGCGTGTACCGCTTCCACAGCCCTGTCTGCTGTCTCGACTAGATCGACTTCAGTGAATTCACTCAGGTTTGTCGTTTCCGCACGGGCTAAATTAAGAAAATCGTCAGCCAGTTGCAAGGTTCGTCGCGCATTGATTTCTATGTTTTCTATGAATTTTGGATCATTCAATTTGTCAGGCTTGAGTTTGGCGATATCGATCACCGCCAAGATCGAAGCAAGCGGCGTTCGCAGATCGTGCGACAAGAACGCCATAAATGCGCGCCGCCGACGCTCGCTTTCTTTCAGATCGGTCACGTCGGCGAGGTTGACGAGCACGCCGGATAAATTGTCCTGTTCATAATCAAAAGGCGAAACTTGCACAAGAAGGTCCTGTCCGACCGGGCCGCGTGCGGAGACCTGCACCGTTTCGCCATGCAACAGCACTCGCCCAAGGATTCCTGGTAATTTTTCCTCGTAGGCTATGTCGAGCGGCTCGAGGAGCGTCAAGAGGGACCGTTTATCGTTTTCTTCACTGTGCGTTGCCAAATAGCCCTCGGCACGGGAATTGATCATGATGATTTGTCCAACGGCATCGGCTACCACGACGCCGTGGGCGATCTGAGTCAGAGTATCCGAGATAAACCGGCGCAGCGACTGCATCCGTTCGGTAGCTGTCTGAACTTGTTGAATTCGATATTGCAGGAATTCAACGGGAGTGCGGGGCGTTTTGTCCGCAGGCAGTTCGCAGTTCAACGACAGTGAAGCCAACAATCTTCGTTCCTCCGGCGTGGGCGGCGATTCTCCCTTCCAATGTAACCCTAGCCTCCACACCTCTCCATTTCGCAACAGCGCGGTCCAGATTGCCGGGAGTGCAATGTTCCATTGATGCACCTGCGGGGGCTCAAAAAATACTCGGGGAGATTCGCCCCAAGTGAGGAATGTCCTATCTTCGGGATCCATGAGGACGCAGCCACCTATCGGCATGATCTGCGCAAGAAAATTTGTCATTTCAACCAGGTGGGGAGCTGAATCTTTGCGCATCATGGGACGTTCTTCGTGTAATATCACCAGTTCCCGGTTTAGATGCTTGATGGTTTGCATCAGGCGACGCCAACTCCATATCAGAAAGCTAATCGTAAGCACCAACAAAGCAACCGAAGGGGCTACCCACAAGCGCAGCTCGTACAGCATGGCGACCGTTACGGCAAATGCCGTGAGTGATGAACCCAACCAAATGATCAGTGACCATCGAGGTATACGGGGATATAGCAATAATGGAATCAAAACCAGCGAAGAGGTCACAAGCAGGCGCCACGGCAAGGCGAGTGGAAGGATTGCCAAACCCCGACGCAATGTGTCCAGTTCATTGGCCACGACCTCGACGCCGGGCATCGGCTCCCGGTCACCAGACACTGGAGTCGGTAAGAGATCTCCGAGACCGGCCGCAGTGGATCCAACTAGCACAATCTTGTCGCGGAAAAGATCGGGGTCAACCCTCGCGCGAATTACATCGACATACGACACACGAGGAAAATGCCCAGGAGGTCCGGCGTATGCGATCCATATTTGATGATTACGTCTCCAAACGTACGGAGACTCTACGGCCGGTTCGGGATTTTGTAGTCCGGGAAGCTCCTCCCAAGCCTCCGGTTGCACTAACTCCAACATCGCCAGGGCAAAACTCGACCAATGCGGTTCGCCCAATCCGCCCCGAAGATAGGCGCTGCGAGCGATCGCATCCGGATCGAGTTGACGATCGACGTGACCAAGTTTCTCTGTCGCCGCCGCGAGCGCCGGTAACGGCAGGCGTTCGACCAACTGGCCACCCAAGCGTGTTTGGCTGTTGACGACGGGCAGGACAACGCGCCCGCTTTCGGCAATCGCGCGCGCCAGGATTCGATCATTTTCCGGCGCATTCGTGTCGGGTTCCGCAAACACGATGTCCAAACCGATGACACGAGCGTTCGCACGCGTCAGCGTCTTCACCAGATCAGCGTGCACGGATCTAGCCCAGGGCCAATATCCCAATTCGTCCAGACTCTGCTCGTCGATGGCCACTATGATGACGTCTTCGGGGGGCGATCGACGCGAGTAGTGAAATTGAAGGTCGTAGAAAACCTGGTCCCACTTCCACAGTAGATTGAAATATTCTAGGACCAGCGCCAACCCAACGAGTACCAGCGACAGCACGAAATGCTCGCGCAGCCGCCAGTGATGAAACACTTTTGATATCACAACACGACGATGACTATCGACAACCAGAACAGCAGCGGCTTCCACCACCCTTCATAAGGCACGTCGGCCGATTGAACCGCACTGAAGGGGCCCTCGTAACCGTCCGGCTCTACGGTGGCGACCCGCAGATAGTACGTACCGGGAGTAGGCCGATGAAGCGTATACGCCGGTTCAGACTGCAATTCATCGATCAATATATCGTTGAATTGTGCGTCAGCGGCAATCTGCAAGTGATAGCGTTTGCCGCCCTCCGCCGCGCTCCAACGAAAATTCAACGCGTCTTCAGTCACACTGGGCGGTATTGCTGCTGGACTCGGTGGAGGCGGTTGATAGGTAAAGCTTTGTGGGTCTCCAAACGGACCCAGCTCGAGCTGCGAGTCCCTAGTGGCGAGGCGCCAGAAGTAGGTGCCCGGGTTCAGTGGTTCGGACGGCAGGAAACGAGTCAGTCGTTCTATTTCTAAATCGACGAACGGCGATATAAAGTCTTTGTCCAGTGACAACTGCAACCGATACGCCCTTGCGCGCTCCGGTTCCGTCCATGCGAATTCGGGGCGCGCACTGCGAACCAGGATCTGGTCCACGGGCTGCAGCAAAACCGGTGGTTCCGGCCTCGCGTTCAGAGTCAGTTTGTCGACCGCATCCAGTCCCTCGAGACCCACCGCATCGATGCCGCGAATTCTCACGTAATAATCGCCGTCTCTTTCCAGATAGATACGATCGATTTCGGGTTTCGAAACCGTGCGATCGACAAATAGGGTTCCAAAATCCTTGGTGTCCGCAACCTGCACCCGATAAGCACGGGCACCCCTCAAGGACTCCCAAGTGAATTCAAGCGGTAGCCTTTCGAGGTGATCAGCGAACCCCGACGTTTCCGGTTTCGGCAGCAATTTTCGCGGCGGAGCCAGTGGAGTTCCTTTTTCGGCGACCACGCCAAATTTCTCCGCCACGGCGCGCGAGCGACCCTCTGCAGCCACGTTGACAATACCGGACAAGACTTCGGTGCGCGCCGCAGGCCTCAGTTCTTCGGCGCTCACACGATAATCGGTGCCCCGAACCGCCGACACCGCGACAGGCGTGTGAATCTCATACCGACTGCCGGGACCTCTCGCAGGTTTCGCTTCCACGCCAACGCGACCGCGTTGCAATCGGATTCGGGTATCCGCCATGCCGGTATCTCCGTACACGGACATCGAATCAAAGACGACTTCACTGTTAGCCCGGATCAAAAGGCGGGAACCGTCGGCAAATTCTACGACAACGTTGCCGTCTTCGCCGGTGATGACGACGTCCCCGACCGAAATTTTGTGCCCCTCACTCAAGGCCTGTTCTTGCTCGCTGTCGACGGTACGTGCCCTGGCGCTCCCCAGTACTTGGTTTACCGTCGCCGGAGCAGGCTGAATCTTCAACCATTGAATCGGAAATCGGAGTTTGGAACCCGGCTGCAGGTGCTCGGGATCGTCGACTCCATTCAATTCCTGCAGTCGGCGCGTATACGCAACACCCCGTTTTATGTATTTCTCGCTCAGATCCCACAGTGTGTCTCCGGGACGAACCGTGTAAAGGTAATCGTGTGCCGTCGCGGTACCCGTAACAAGGGCCGCTATGACGGCTAACGCTCCTACATTGATAGACACACCCCTCATGAAATTTCCTCCCAATGTTTAATCAGCTTGAGAATCGCCGCGAGTCCCGTGTTTGAGAGCCTTGCTGTTGCTCGGGATTCTAACGAATTATCGGGCTTTGATCCTCACTCGTTTGAAGACCGACCTTAGAGCGGTGTATGAAACAAGAAGAGAATGTAGATAAGTAACACAAGTTTACGATCACAACGCTGCAAACTCCAACCGAGCGGACGCTGTGCCGCCATCGGCACCGGACGAAGGACTCCGGATATTGCATCGAATGCCGTAAAGCGACAGCATTACGAAGCTCTTAACAATCGCTTATGGAAGACACGTGCATGCAAAATCACGTATACAAAAAACTCGAACTTACCGGCTCATCAACCGTCGGTGTTGAAGACGCCGTGTCCAATGCCATCCACAAAGCCTCGAAAACGCTGCATAACTTGCGATGGTTCGAGGTCCACGACATCCGAGGGTGGATTGACAAGGGCTCGATCGCCCACGGGCAGGTGACGATCCAGTGAGCACCGGGGATTCCTTCGGGTCCTTCGGCCCTACACCGCCTGCCCGCCGCGCTGGTCTGCTGTCATGAGTGAAGACCGAAGTCTGTGAGTTTCGCTGGCTCGACGTCCCCTACCGGCGGGTCCGGGAGGTGGTCCTGGACGACCCGGCCGCGCTCATCAGCCCGGCGGCGGCCGGAGCCATGAACCACTCCCGGGAGCTGCTCATCACCCTGGGCGTGGACGTGGCCGGCCACCAGGTCGAGCGGCAGGTGGAGATTGCCCTCGGCGAGCCCGTCGACCTCGGGGCCCCACTGCCGATCGTCAAGCTCCCCATGCGGTGGCACGCCGTGCACCATCCGGAGCTGTTCCCCGTCATGGACGGCATACTCGAGGCCTACCCGATCTCGGGGAACCGGACCCAGCTCTCGATGCAGGGCCGCTAC
>JBFGKR010000050.1:0-9278 GCA_041576575.1 Arenicellales bacterium
ACCTTGTCCGCGATCTCGCGAAATCGGCCCCAATCCAGAATTCGCGAATACGCGCTGAACCCCGTTATGATCATTTTCGGATTGTGCTCCAACGCAAGCCTCTCTACCTGGTCGTAGTCCACTTCCTCAGTGTCGTAGTTCAGACCGTATTGCACCGCGTGATAGAGGCGTCCTGAAAAATTGACCTTCGCGCCGTGGGTGAGATGTCCTCCGTCTGCGAGCGACATTCCCAAGATGGTATCTCCCGGATCCAACAGCGCCATGTACACGGCCGCGTTCGCCTGAGATCCGGAGTGAGGCTGTACATTTACGTACGGAGCATCGAACAATTGCTTGGCGCGGGCAACTGCCAGTTCTTCCGCCTGGTCCACGAATTCGCAGCCGCCGTAGTAGCGCCTGCCCGGATAACCCTCGGCATACTTGTTCGTCAGCACAGAACCCTGTGCGGCCAATACTCTGGGACTGGCGTAGTTTTCGGAAGCAATAAGTTCGATATGCTCCTCCTGCCGCGTTTGCTCGGATTTAATAGCGGACCATAACTCCTCATCGAACCCCGATATGGTCATATCCTGGGTAAACATTCGCATCTCCGAAGTTGTAGTCTTAAGGCAGCACCCGTTCCTGATCGGCGCCCTCTTTCTTGACCGGCATCATGTCTTCGCGGGACACACCTAGCGCCAGAACCACCGGACTGGCAACAAAAATCGAGGAATACGTACCGATGACCACGCCGATGATCAAAGCGGTCGCGAAACCTCGTATCACTTCACCACCCAATACGAACAACGCAACGAGCACCAAAAGCGTGGTCACAGAAGTGAGAATCGTGCGTGGCAGCGTTTGATTAATCGAACGATTCATGATCTCGGTCACGCTCCCCTTTCGTATCTTCCGAAAATTTTCTCTTATTCGATCGAATACTACGATGGTGTCGTTCAACGAATAACCGATGACGGCCAGCAGAGCCGCGAGCACCGGTAGCGAGAACTCCAAATAAAACAAGGAAAACAATCCCACCGTGACCAAGACGTCGTGAACCAATGCAACCACGGATCCGACCGCAAACCGCCATTCGAAACGCCATGCGACATAGATGAGGATTCCTAGCAGCGCGTATATCATCGCGAGACCCCCCTTTTCGGTGAGTTCCTTTCCCACCTGAGGCCCCACGAATTCGACCCGTCGCATCTGCACATGGCAATCCACGAGACCCGACACGCCGTCGGACACGCATTGTTGCGCTGCACCTTTGCGGGTCTCCGCCAAAGTCTCGCGGTACGGTTCGCGCAGCGCGTCCATCAAGGAGTTACTGAGCTTCGCACCCGCGTCGTCGGCGTGCACCGGCAAACGGATCATCACGTCGCGCGAGGTCCCAAAATACTGTACCAGCGCGTCGTCAAAACCCGCTTCATCGAGGGTAGTGCGCACCGCCTCTATTTCGACAGATTCACCGTAAGATACTTCGACCAACGTCCCGCCGGTGAAATCGATTCCGAAGTTTATTCCGCGGACGAACAATGACGCGATACCGATCACGATCACCAACACAGACATGATAAATGCCAGGCGGCGCCGCGCCATAAACTTGATGTGAGTTTGTTTCTTGAATATTCGCATTAGATCAACAACCTCTGTACACGGCGTCCACCGTAGACGAGATTTATCACCGCACGAGTTCCCAATATCGCCGTGAACATAGAGGTGACTATCCCAATACTCAGCGTTATGGCAAAACCTTTAATCGGGCCCGTGCCGAAATTGAACAAAACGATAGCGGCAATCAAGGTGGTGATATTTGCGTCCACGATAGTGGACAACGCACGATCATAACCGACGTGAATGCTGGCTTGGGGTGTATTGCCGTTGTTCAACTCTTCGCGGATGCGTTCGAATATCAGGACGTTCGCATCCACCGCCATGCCGACCGTAAGTACGATCCCCGCCACCCCCGGCAGAGTCAAAGTGGCCTGAAACATCGATAACACGGCCACGATCAGCACCAGATTGATCATTAAGGCCCCGCACGCCACTGCACCGAACAATCGATAGTAGACCACCATGAATATGAGCACCATAACGAACCCGATCATTACGGAGCGAAAGCCTTTGTCGATATTGTCTTTGCCTAGGCTAGGACCGACAGTGCGCTCCTCCACGATTTCGATGGGAGCGGCCAAGGCACCGGCGCGCAGCAGCAATGCCAGATCTTGGGCCTCGCGAATGCTTTCGAGACCCTCTATTTGGAAACGCTTACCCAACTGATCGCGGATGACGGGCGCGGTGATGACCTCCTCCAGTCGCCGCTTTATCTTGACCTCATTCCCCTCGTCATCTAGAACCGGCCGTCCTTCGGCATCCAGTTTTTTCTCAGATTTTATCTCCACGTATATCACGGCCATTCGCTTGCCGATATTCTTTCCGGTTATACGTTGATTTATGGCCGCACCGCGCGCGTCGAGAGTAATGTACACCACCGGTCCGCCGGTGCGATTATCGATGCCCGCCGCGGCGTCCACCACGTTCTCACCGGAATAGATCACACGATTTTTAAGCAGGATCTGGCCACCGCTTCGATGCCGGAAGAGCTTCGAGCCCGGCGGCACGGTGGTCCTGATCGCGCTCTGCAGGTCGTGCTCCTCATCGACCATCATCACTTCTAGCGTGGCCGTACGTCCCAGTATTTCCTTCGCCTTCGCGGTGTCTTGCACGCCCGGCAACTGCACCACGATTCTGCGGTCGCCCTGCTGTTGCACGACCGGCTCCGCCACACCTAGTTCATCCACGCGATTGCGCAACGCCGTCATGTTCTGATCCAGGGCGAATTTCATGATTTCTTCCATCTGCTCTGGACGTATGGTTGCGATGATCGCCGGCCTGGTGTCCTGCTGCGCATCGATCAATTGCAGTTCGGGTAGCTCGTTTTCTATTGTCGTGCGGCCGGCTTCCCGCTGAATGTCGTCACGGAATGCAATCTCGATACCGCCCGTAGGGACGCGGCGAACGGTTAAGTAGCGAACCTTCGCCTCCCTGAGACCGGAACGCAGGTCACCGACATAACGCTCCTCGGCTCTCGTCAACGCTCCTTCCACATCCACTTCCATCAGAAAATGCACGCCGCCTCGAAGATCCAATCCAAGATACATCGGTACGCCGCCGATCGCGGCCAACCAATCCGGCGTCGCCGGAATTAGATTCAAGGCCACGGTAAAATTGTCCCCGAGCTCTCTTTGTAATACGTCCTTGGCCCTCAACTGCGTTTCCGTATCCGGGAAACGCAAACGTGCGCCGGTGGCGTCCAGGCTCGCCTTCTTCCATCGAATACCGGCTTCCGCGAGCGCATTATCCATGCGGCCCAACGTGGATTCATCGACCTTGAAGGCCCGCACCCCTGTGACTTGAAGCCCGGCGTCTTCGCCGTACAGATTGGGTACGGCGTACAGGAGCCCCGGCAGGATCACCGCAATGATGAACAGATATTTCCACAACGGATATTGATTCATGGGAGAATGCTACGCTTCCTTAATCGTGCCTTTGGGCATCATGGATTGCACCGCGTGGCGCTGTACCTTGACCGACACCCCGCTCGCCACTTCCAGGGTAATGAAATTGTCCCCCACATCGGTGATTTTGCCCAACGTACCGCCCGCCGTCACCACCTCGTCGCCCTTCTTCAGGCTTTCCACCATTTGCTTGTGCTGCTTCTGACGTTTTTGCTGAGGACGAATGAGGAGAAAATAAAACAGAACGAAGATAAGTATTATTGGCACCAGTCCGAGCAACCCACCCGAGGGGTCGCCGCCGGCAGACTGAGCCCAGGCATCGGATATCAGCAAGCTCATGAGCGAGTTTCCTTCATCAGTAATGGAGTGTAACGCACCGGCCAATTCGTTTACGGATCACGCGTCGGCGTGGTGAACCCGGACCCGAGCGGCGCGGTATTATGCCATAGCGACGCTGGAAAATGGGGCAAACGCTCAATTTCGCGCCCAAATCGACGACCCGCGTCCTGGTTCCGCTCGTATGCGTGCGAGACACTCCGCAGCAAACTCCGAATACCTCCGCTCGCGAATCGCGGCTCGAATCCGGCCCATTAGCGATTGGTAATAGTGGATGTTGTGCAAGCTGTTGAGCCGGGCGCTCAAGATTTCATTGGAGCGGTAGAGATGGCGCAAGTACGCGCGGGAGTAGTGCCGGCAGGTATAACAATCACAACTCGAGTCCAGTGGCCGGGTGTCTGCCGCGTACGCGGAATTTCGAATCTTCACCACGCCGTCGGCGGTATAGAGCCATCCGTTTCGCGCGTTGCGGGTTGGCAGCACACAATCAAACATGTCCAGACCCCTGGAGACCGCATAAATGACGTCCTCCGGGGTTCCCACACCCATCAGATACCGTGGTCGCTCCGTCGGGAACTCGGGCGCCATTGTCTCCAGGAGTTGGTACATGGTCTCCCTGGGCTCTCCCACCGACAATCCACCCAGTGCGTAACCGTCAAAGCCGATGTCCAGCAACCCTTGCAGTGATCGTTTGCGCAGGTCCGCGTACATCCCGCCCTGAACGATGCCAAACAACGCCGCGGGCCGATCGCCGTGGGCCTCCTTACAGCGTTTCGCCCACCTGAGCGACATTTCCATCGACGCTCGAGCATGTTCAATCGACGCCGGATACGGAGTGCAGTCGTCAAAGCTCATGGCAATGTCGGTATCGAGCTGGTGCTGCACCTCCATGGCCTGCTCCGGGCCCATGAAAACCACATCACCGTCCAGGGGAGAGCGAAACGTGACCCCTTTTTCCGAGATGTCACGCAACTTCGCCAGACTCCAAACCTGGAAGCCTCCGGAATCCGTAAGTATGGGACGTGCCCAGTGCATGAATCCGTGGAGGCCTCCATGACGGCGTATCACTTCGACTCCGGGTCTCAACATCAGATGGAAGGTGTTCCCCAAGATGATCTCGGCACCCGCCGCGACCAGCTCCTCCGGTGTCATCGCTTTTACCGTGGCGGCGGTGCCCACCGGCATAAAAGCCGGAGTCTGCACGCAACCGCGGGGCATCACCAATCGTCCGCATCGAGCGCGTCCGTCCTGTTGTTGCAATTCGAACTTCATCTTCGCGGATGGCATTCTCAACCCCGCTCCGGCGTAACGAACATCGCATCTCCGAAACTGAAAAAGCGGTATTCCTTTTCCACCGCGTGCGCATAGGCTGCGAGCGTACGTTCCGTGCCGGCAAACGCGCAAACCAGCATCAAAAGGGTAGATCGCGGCAGGTGAAAATTCGTTATCAGGGCGTCGACGCCACGAAATCGGTGACCCGGGTAAATGAACAATCGACTGTCGCCATTGAACGCCTGGAGCTCACCCGACATTGCTGCCGTCTCCAACGCGCGTACCACGGTTGTTCCTACCGCGACCACTCGCCCGCCCCGCGCCCGAGCACGCTCAGCTCGGTCGCACAACGCAGCCGGCACCTCCACGCGTTCGGGGTACATGCGATGCCGCCGTATGTCGGTCACTCTTACCGGCTGAAAACTGCCCGCGCCGACGTGGAGGGTCAAAAAAGCGATGTCCACACCACTTGTCCGCAGCGTCTTCAACAGATCGTGGTCGAAATGCAGACCGGCGGTGGGTGCCGCCGCCGCGCCGGGGCGGCGAGCGTATACCGTCTGATAACGCTCCGAGTCTGTGGATCTCTCTGATCGTTTGATATACGGGGGCAAAGGGACGTGGCCTATCTCCCGCATCACACCCTCGACCGGATTGGAAAAGCGCAGGGTGAAAAATTCGCCGTCACGGGCCTCTATGGTCGCCTCTGCCTCCCCGTCGCGGAAATCGAATACGATGGAACTTCCGACTATGGGCGTTTTGCTCGCGCGAATCAGGGCTACCGCTCGCGATTGATCGAGAACCCGCTCTACGAGCATCTCCGCGCGCCCGCCGCTGGACTTGCGTCCATAAATTCGAGCACGGGATACGCGGGTGTCGTTCAGCACGAGAAGATCAGGGGGTTTGAGCAAGTCGCAGACGTCGGGAAAACTGCGGTCTTCAAGGGCGCCGCTCCGTCCATCCAGACAGAGCAAGCGGCTATCGCTACGTCTTTCGGGCGGAAACTGGGCGATCAACCGCTCGGGAAGCCGGTAATGAAATTGATTGACGTCCACTGCGCGATTAGCGGGAAATTTTACTCTTTCTCGGCGAGCCCTATATACTTTCACGCCGCCGCACCGTGCCGAGGTGGCGAAACTGGTAGACGCGCCAGACTCAAAATCTGGTGGTGGCAACACCGTGTCGGTTCGAGTCCGACCCTCGGTACCAAGCTGTGCGCGGTCTCACCGGGCATTATTCGACGTCCTGCGGCAAACGGTTGCTGGCTCGGGCGTTTCACTCAGTTTGAGAGCCTTTTTTCCTTGCTCCAGGCGCTGCGCGACCCCGCCGGCGCCGATAATTGACATCGTGGCCGGAGACGCGAATTCGCCCCGCTATTCTCAATCTTGTCGCACGCGCATCGCAGATTGACCTAGTTCAACCTCGACGTTATCGATGAGACGCGCGTCGCCCAGGTATGCGGCCGCAAGAATGACCAGCAAGTGTTCTCCCGTTCCCGGCGTTGCCAGCTCGTCGCGTGTGCGCACGCTGAAATAGTCCGGCGAAAAACCGGCATCGACGAGCTTCCGGTAGCCGTCGCTCTCCGCGGTAGCGGTGCTGATTTGCGAAGTTTCCAGGTTCTGTTTGATTTCGCACAATGTGCGATAAAGAACCGGAGCGCCGGACCGCTGCGCCTTCGTAAGATATCGGTTTCGAGAACTCAACGCCAATCCGTCCGGCTCCCGCACCGTATCCACGCCGACGACTTCGAGCGGCATCCCCAGATCCGACACCATGCGCCGGACGATGGTCAGCTGTTGATAATCCTTTTTCCCGAAGACGGCCACATCAGGCTGCACCAAATTGAATAATCGATTGACGACTGTCGCCACCCCGGCAAAATGACCAGGGCGATACTCTCCGCACAGGATGCTGCTTAGGTTTGGAACTTCCACCTTGGTCTGTTCGGCTAAGCCTCTTGGATACATGGTTGCATCATCTGGAACGAACACAACATCGGTGCTCAATTTTGTCAATTCGGCGAGATCATCCTTCAAGGTTCGCGGATAGCTCTCCAAGTCCTCATTTGGACCGAATTGAAGCGGATTGACATAAACGCTGACGATTGTGGTCGCCGCCAGCTCGCCGGCCGCTCGCACGAGTGCAAGATGCCCGGCGTGAAGATTCCCCATGGTGGGCACTAACGCAACTTTGTCATTGTCTATGCGCCGTCGCCCGCGGACGACTTCGCGCAACGCGGCGACATCGTGAACGACGATCATGCTCGGGATACGGATAAAGGATTGAAGAAATGTCGACCGCTTTTCGTCTTGCGTACTTGCTCCAACAAGGTCCTAAAATCCTCCTCATGATCCACGAAGTTGATCTCGGAGGCGTTTACAATTAATAAGGGCGCCGTATCGTAGCGGTAGAAAAAAGTGGTATATGAATCGACGATTTGTTGCAGGTAGTGTTCGTCCATACCGCGTTCATAGGCAACGCCACGCTTCCGAATCCGCTCCATCAACACCTCAACGGGCGCCTGCAAGTAGATGACCAAGTCGGGTTGCGGGACTTCCAAAGCGAGTTGCTCATAGACCTGCTGGTACAGCCGATGCTCATCATCGTCAAGCGTGACCTTGGCGAACAATGTGTCTTTTTCTAGCAGAAAATCGGCTACCCGTGTCGGACTGAATAAATCGGCCTGTTTCAGTTTTTGCAACTGGCGGGCCCTTTGAAACAAGAAATACAGCTGCGTCGGGAGGGCGTAATGCTTCCGCGACTGGTAAAACCGCTCGAGGAACGGGTTGTTCTCGGGTTGTTCCAGGACGAGCTGACAATGAAAAGACTTCGCCAACTTCCGCGCCAAGCTGGTCTTGCCGATGCCAATGGGTCCCTCGACGACCACGTAACCGGGCGTTCTTCCGGGATCTTGTATCTGTTCCACCCGCAGCATGTCGGGTCGCGCATCGTCGGATAACATATTTCAAATAAAATCTGCGGTTACTTACACGGCTGGCGAACGCGATACTATATCAAGTATCATTATCGTGTTTATGTTTGGTGGCGCCATTGTGTCGTTTCTACCGACCGAACTGAGGGAGGCGCGGGTGCGCCAGCGGGAAGTAGCGGCCGAGATAATCAAGAATTACACGGCCCGCGCACCCCTGGCAACCGACCAGGTGACGCCTTCGCAGCTCGCCGAGGGGATTGAGCAATTTTTTAACGTGGCTTTGCGGATCGACCGAGAAAAGGGGGAGACGGGCGCCGTTTTGGACGATGACATCAGTCAAATTGGCGATTATGGGCTACAGTTGTTGAGTGATCTCGCTGCCTGGGCGGATCACCTGGAGATGGAGCGCGCTCGATACGAACTTCATTTGGTCGCGGTGGGCGCGGTGGATTGGATAATACGACATCATGGCGAATTACGCACGCCGGAAATCGTTGTGGATGCCCTTGCTGGACGCGCCAACGCCACGCAAGACATTGAGCAGCTCAAGGGCTTGGAAAAATTCATGACCGCTACTCTAAACGCGATGGCAGCACCCATCAAGCAAGATCTGGAGAAAACCAATCCGGGCCGGCCGTGGCGTGTGTTGCACGTGAACCGCGCAATCGTGGCCACACGTACGCACGATACGAACCGTATGGTTCGCGTATTTGATGAACTCGTGACTGCGCTTCCGGAAGAAGCGCCGAGATTTTTTGAGGAGGGGTGGAATCAGATGGAAAAAATTCCCTATCCGGAGCGCGTACGTGAGATCATGAAAACATATCACGACCTTTGGTGCCCTCAAGTTGTGCACTAACGACGTTTATGTATTAGATATATGAAACTGTTATTCGACCTATTTCCTTTACTGGTATTTTTTGCGGTATTCAAACTGTACGACATCTATGTCGCCACCGCGGTCATCATCGTTGCCGTTTTTGCCCAGATGACCATCCACTGGCTCCGAACCAAGACCCTGAACCGGATGCACGTCATCAGCGCGGCGCTGGTGCTTGTCTTTGGCGGCATTACACTGGTGCTGCGCAACGAGCTCATCATCCAGTGGAAACCGACGGTTGTCAACTGGCTATTCGGACTGTTCTTTCTCGCGAGCCAGTACATCGGAAATAAACCCGTGATTCAGCGAATGCTCGAGCACAATGCCGAACTCGATGATGCATCCTGGCAAAAACTGAACG
>JBFGKR010000051.1:0-9257 GCA_041576575.1 Arenicellales bacterium
CCTGTCTTCATCTGTGATCGCTTTCAGTATTCCCAATTTCCGGCCGTCATTGAAGACCGGGGTACCGTTGGGATACGGGTAGTGCTTACGCCGTCCTTTGCACCGGCTTGATTCTGGACGCGCGTCCATCGGAGACGCCCTCTGGCCCAGCCCGAGGAATGCACTCCCGCACCGTGCGTATCGCGCGCGCATCGATCGCGGATGCCCGATTCGAACCATTACACAAGGCGGACCGAAAACCGAGGTAGTCCGGTTGCAGATCGAGCAGCGCCGGGATGTCGTGTACGCTCAGGGATCCCGCCAGTCCGGTCAACAGTCCGAGTCCACGACCGCGACGGACGAACGATGACAGACTCGACTTATCCACAATTTGGCGGAGCCGTGCGCCGTTCTTGTCCGCCGTATCCAGCATTACTCCGCGGAAGTGCAATTTCCTCAGATCTTGGAGCAGATCGAGATCGGGGTCCTGGTCCGCAAACAGCACCGCGACGAGAGCGACTTCGGCCGGAACGCACCGACTGATATTTTCCAAACACGACCGCCAGTCGCCGCCTCCCAACAGTCCTACTTTTACGTAGTTCACGCCCGCACCCGCAACGGCGGTAACGGCCGCGTGCACCAAATTCCGGTCCGCGGGCAAATCCCCGATCGTGGCGCTGACCGGGCGCCGGCGAGCCACAACCTTCACGACTCTCTCAATGATCCGCCGCGGCAACGCACCCAGTGCGCCTGTTGACGGATTCTTCAGGTCAACGATGTCGGCCCCGTATTGGATCGCAAGTCGGGCCTCCTGCACGTTTTCGACGCTAGCAAGAAATCGTGTCATGAAGTATTTGCGGATTGCTGACGTCGGTGCGCAGCCACTGCCGCCGTCAACCATTCCCAGGCTTCCTTTTCGCGATCACCCGCGGTCTTTTCGACGGCGATTTTCAGATGTTCAAACTCACGCACGATCTTTTCCCAGGGCAATAAATGGAGCCTGCTCACCAGAATCGCCGCTTCGATGACCGCCGACTGCGCCCGATTGAAACCGAGGAACGGCGAGTGCGTTGTTTGATAGATGACGCATCCATATAGACGCGGACGGACTTCGTCGTCTTCGACGCGTACGATTTGAACCTCACAGTGGGTTTGGCATTCTTTCAGTCGAAAGCCTTCTATGCGCTCGGTTCTACATAACGGCCAATCGTGACGCCCCGTTATACAACCCGCGAACACACGAACATCGTCCGTGTAATTGATCGCAGCACACCGGTTATTAAGCAGATTGTCGAGAGTCCCCGAAGGACGAAACGGCGCAAACACCAGTTCCGGTTCCTCAACATGTATACCCATCGGAGCGATATGGGGTTTGCCCTGTGCGTCGCTCGTGGTAACGATGGTTTCTCGGATCACGAATTTATTTTCTCCCTCCTGGCCTGTGAAACGTGCTCCCCGGCTGCGTGTAGGAGTCGTCACTGTCCTGCCGCGGAGGAACAGCGCAGCCCCATTGCAACTCCTCGTCCTGAACATAACGTTTACCGAGTTGGTAAGCAATCTGCGCACGAGCCAACTCCACACCCAGGTAAAACGCATGTCCTACGTCCTGCTTCACATCCAAATTCGGAAACAATTGAAAAGGATCGTCATCGGTCGCAATCCCATCGCGGTTGAACAAATGAATACCGACATCGCTCACGTGGATGCGGTAGCTGGGATCGCGAATCTCCCTCGCCAGAAGCATTATTTCGTCAGCGCTATAGGGGAATGGCTGACGTTCGTGTATCGCGGTTAGGCCGCCGTGAATCTGCTTGGGTAAGGCGTGATCCGCGCGAGCGCGGTACATGATACGTCGCGCCAGGTCGCTTTCCCGAACCGCGCTGACGCAGTGCCGGCTCACTTCGGTGATCAGAATGTGCCGAATCTGCAATTCAGAGATCATACCCATCAGCAGAGCTATGATGCCGTTGGTGTCGGCCTCCGTGAGTTCGGTGAGATTACCGATCCCCATCATAACCTCGGCTTCCGGGTATCGTTTTTTCAGCTCCTGGTAACGGACAATCGACTGTGTAAAACCGAAGTGGATTGGGTCCAGAACCGAATCGGCGATAAAGCGCTTGCCGTTGTTCGCCAAGCTTTCCATGGCCCGGTACAGGGACTCGGAATCGTGCGGTTCCCGGGGAATGAGGACCGGTACGGCGTCGACCGCATCCGCGACCCAGAGCGTTTCTTCGTTCAGGCTCAGCAAATAGTCGGCACCCGCCTTGCCGGCACGCACAAGGAACTCGGGGTCGAGGGTGTCCACGCTGACCCGGAATCCCCGATCCTTGAGCGCCTGCACGCTTTCCTCGAGGTGCCCAAACTGCATCTCGGGCAGGCAGCCTAGGTCGATCACGTCCGCCCCGTCGTTCCGGTAGCGCTCCGCCCGTTCGATGATCGCACCGACGGACAACCGGGGAGCGTCGACGATTTCCGCGAATATACTTACATCGTGACAACTCAGATCGGCGTGTTTGCCCTCCTTGCCGAAATACGCGGGCAGATCTTTGAGCTCGTCGGGCCCTCGTTCCACCAAGATTCCAAAATGTCTTGAGAGCTCGCCCACGTCGCCGCGACAGCGACCCGGAAGCAAGATTTTATCTGCATCAAAGGTGTTTTTTAGGCGGCGTCGCACCATATCCGTGGTCATCAGGCCTGCCACGCTTATCCCCAGTTGATGGACCTCGTACGTAAATTCGGTGGGCTGCATTGCCTGCAATACCTGCAGAAGACTGGGCTCTGCAAGCTTACCCGTGATGAAAAGGAGACGTTCCGGCATGGTACGCGATGCGTGGCTCAACCTGATTCAGCGGACAAAAACCGAGGATACACGCCGACCGCTTGGAAATCAGGCGGCGCCCCAAGGATTTCAGCACCCCTTGCCGGAGCTACCGATCGTCTTGCGGTAGACGCCCCATTGCTGGTCCGCCTCTTCCACTGCAACTTCGACTTCCGACAACTGTCCGATGCCATCGCCCTCCCCCAGTTCGCTCAACAGCCTGTCGCAGACGTACCAGGCTAACATCTCAGCTGTGGTGTTGGCGACCGGTAGAATGCAACAGTTCGCCTCAGGAAACGAGAATTGTTTGTCGTAGCTGGCGACATGCACTACGCCCCTTTCGTGACGCAGTTCGACCTCATGACTGTTTCCCGGCAGCAGGACTTTGTCGTGAAGGGTATCGCAAATCCCCGCCGCGATTTCGCTCAGCTTCACAAAATCGACCACAAACGCGTCTTTGGAATTTTTACCTCTAGCCTCAATTCGCACGTGGAAATTGTGTCCGTGCAGGTTTTCGCAAGTGTCGTCGTAAGTGATGAAGTGCGCCGCGTTGAAGCGCAATACCGACGGATACACCCGAACGGCGAAATCCTCGGTCACAGTGGCGCTCGGCATCTTACCTAGGCGGTGTGAAGCCGTGCTTCTTCATTTTTCTGTAAAGCGTATTTCGGCTTATCTTTAGGCGTTTGGCCGTTTTACTTACGTTCCAGTGCGATTGCGTCAGAGTGTTGATAATCGCCTCACGTTCCGTATGAACAAGCAATCCGTCATCCGGGTCTACCTGTTTGACAGGCTCCTCGCCGACATTATCGAGTACAAACATATCTGCCGGAAAGTCCTCGGTTCTAATCGTCCCGTCACTACAAAACAAGGCGGCCGTGCAAATCGCGTTTCGAAGCTCTCGTATATTCCCCGGCCAAGAGTAATCTTCCAGACGCCTCAGTGCCTCCGGCGACACCTTGAATTTGTTGGGGCCGTGCTCCAGTTCGAGGATTCGTTCAATCAACCGCGCCAGGTCGTCTCTCTCTCGAAGCGGCGGGATGGTAAACGAAATTCCCTTCAATCTGTAGTAAAGATCCTCGCGGAATTCTTTCTTCTTTATTGCCTCCTCTAGATCTCTGTTCGTGGAGCTGATTACTCTAAAGTCCACTTTTATCCCTTTGTCTCCACCGAGCGGAATCACCTCATGATCTTCCAGCACGCGTAAAAGGCGGCCTTGCAGGTGTACCGACATATCGCCGATTTCGTCCAAAAACAAAGTACCGCCGTTTGCTTGCAGGATTCGTCCACGGTGTCCGCTGCGACTCGCGCCGGTGAACGCCCCTGGCCGATATCCGAACAGCTCTGCTTCTACCAAGGTCTCGGGAATTGCCGCACAATTTATGGGCACAAATGGTTTCGCCGCCCGCTGGCTTGCCGTATGAATGGCCTTCGCGAATATGTCCTTACCGACACCGGTTTCGCCACGCAATATAATCGGAATGTCGAGATTTAAAATCCTCTTCGCTCGTGCAACGTTGGCGGCTATGCGCGTGTCACCGCTATTGAGAGTCTCCAGCGAGAGATTCAACGGCCCGCGGACGCGGTCGTCCGTGAGGGATTTAGAAGCGACCGGCCCGGCGACGCTAACACGCTGCGTCGGCGGTTGCACGACGGCAAAAAATCGACGCCCGTCTTTCACAATGCGGATCGGCAATGGGCTCAATGGAGACGTCCGGGACTGCGCGATGAGACGTTCCACGGTGCAATCAAAGACCTCATTGATATTTTTGCTCTGGAGTTGCCTGGTCCGGTTAAAACCAATTTGAAAAAGCGCGCTTTGATTCACGGCGAGAATCTTTCCACCGTCATCAAAGGCGATCATACCTTCGCCAAGAGTGCTGACAAACTCGGGTCTACTGTGAAACCGCGCCACATAGTGATCCTTGGAACTATGCAGGAAGAGCCGATTTTCGATCGATCGCGCGGACATGTTGATGAGCGTCACCGTGTGCTGCTGGGAGGATTTGGATTCTGCGGATGCATCCAGGACGGCGACGAGCTCGCCCGAGGGATCGAATATCGGCGCCGCGGAACAAGTAAGTATCGTGTTGCAGGTAAGAAAATGCTGGGCGTGATGGACTACTAGCGGCTTTCTTTCGAACAGACAGGTCCCCATGCCGTTGGTGCCCTGAGCGTTTTCCGTCCACACGGCGCCGACCTGCAAACCGCATTTGGCGGCGGTAATCGTGAATGCCGGGTCTCCGACGTAATGCAGGATTACCCCATCCGCGTCCGTCAGCACGATCGCAAACCCGGAGCCGGCGATCTGCTCGTACAAATTGGCCATCTCTATTTGGCTGATCGACACCAAACCGCGCAATCGTTGTTGCTTTTCGGCCAAATCAGCCGCGTCGACCAAACGAAGATTAGGTCTGTCTTCCGGGCTCAGACCGTATTCTGTCGAGCACCGCTTCCAAGAGGCAAGGATCTGATCATTGATGTGAACGCGAGCGTCGCCGTGACCTGCGAGCACGGACTGCACGCGCCGGGCGTGATTCTCGTCAGGATACATTATTCCTACTCTCCTCCTTGGCTAATGCTACCGATTTTTCCCTGCAAAGTCTAAAACCCATGGCTTCGGAGATCCGTTGGTTCTAGCTAGCCGTTGGCAGCGCAAACTTTTTATGCGTAAAGTATTTCCTGTGGATGAATGTCCAATACGATTAATCAGGCAGAATGCGACCGCATGACCCGATTACTGAGATTGTTTCCTGCGCCGCAAGATGAATGCGAGGTTCAAAACCTGTACCTGCAATATCACCTACAAAAGTTGGGTAAACCGCACGCGCCTTTCGTCTACGCAAACTTTCTATCCAGCTTGGACGGTCGCGTCGCGGTCACGGAGGCCCACGCGAACAGCGGAATATCCGCCACTCCCGAAAGCCTGATCAGCGCGAACGATCTTCGTCTTCTTTACGAGCTTCAGGCCCAGGCGGATTGCATTGTCACGAACAGCGCCTACCTGCGCTCCCTCGCGTCTGAGCAACTGGGGAATGTCCTCCAGGTCGGCGTCACTCCCGACACGCAAGATCTGGCCCGATGGCGCGCAGCGCAGGGACTCGCGCCGCAACCCGCAGTAGTCGTGGCGAGCAGCAGCTTGGACTTTGTGGTTCCTCCGTCGCTCCGGGAACACAAGCAGACCCTCTATGTCGCGACTTGCGAAAACGCCGATCGTACCAAGTTGCGACGCTGGCAGAGACTGGGAATCGAATGCTTTTTTGCCGGGAAAGGAGATATTGTAGAGGGCGAACCGCTCATCGCCGAGCTCGGGAAATTAGGCTATCGCAGTATCTATTTGTTGGCCGGCCCTACGATGCTTGCGACCATGTTGGATCACGGTCAGTTGTCTCGCCTTTATCTTACTATGACCCATCAGCTCGTTGGACGGCGTTCGTTTCACACTATGATCAACGGAGAAATACTGAATAAAGGGATCAATCTTCGGCTTCGTAGCTTGTATTACGATGAGCATTCGCCCACCGACGCTGGACAGTGGTTCAGTGAGTTCGAACCTGCCTACTGAGATCCCGCAATAATTCCGGGTTGCGGCATCGAGGGATTGCGGACCGGCACGCTACAGATGAAGTCACCGATGGACCATGCGCCAACTATCATGGGGATTCTCAACCTCACCCCGGACAGTTTCTCCGATGGAGCGATCCACCGACGCATAGACGACGCTGTCGACCACGCCCTGCGCATGACGGAGCAGGGCGCCGATATCATTGACATCGGCGGCGAGTCGACCCGGCCCGGCGCCGAGCGCATAAGCGCTGAGGAACAGAAACGCCGGGTCGTTGCAACGATTGAACGTCTTCGTGCGGCACTCCCGGTGGACGTCCCGATCAGCATCGACACGACCAGCGCCGATGTCGCGGCAAAGGCCGTGCATTGCGGGGCTACGATCATCAATGATGTCTCCGCGGGCCGCGACGATCCCGCAATGTTTCGCTTAGCAGCGGAGCACGGGTGCTACATAGTACTGATGCACATGCAGGGCACACCTCAGACGATGCAGACCAACCCAATGTATCTGGACGTCGTTTCTGAAGTCGAAGCGTTCTTACTCGAGCGGGCGCGGCAGGCCGAAACTGAGGGCGTCCAGAAGCAACGCATCTGGCTTGATCCCGGAATCGGCTTTGGAAAATCCTCAAGACACAATCTGGCCCTGTTGGCGCGTCTGGACCGCTTCGTCGACACCGGGTATCGCGTGGTGTTGGGGGCCAGCCGCAAGCGGTTTATGGGTAAGATTGTTCGCGAACAGGATCCGTCCAAGTTGGTGCCGGCGACCTGCGTTACCACGGCGCTGGGGGTGTTGTCCGGTGCGTCGGTATTTCGGGTCCACGACGTGGTCGAAAACCGGCAAGCCGCCGACGTTGCCTGGGCCATAAGAAACCTCTCAACGCGTGCACCGCGGGGCGCAGACCCCGTATTCTAAAGACGAAAAATAAACGAGAAGTTGAAGGACGATGTTAACCCCCACTGCTGTATGGGGAGCGTGGCAGGTCGGGAAGCCAGTGCAACAGTGCGGTCCAGGGGGCGCGCTGCTGAAAAGCTGTCCTTGTGATTGGGCGCGGCTCTCGGATTTTGCGAAATTCTTCACCGTTGCAATCGCTGTCGAACCGGCATGGGCGACGGCAAACGTCCGTGTACGCACGCAGATGCCGAATGAGCGGCAATCGATACCTTCCGCCCCTTCGTGATCGTATCGATGCCGGAACTTCCGCCACTCATGAACGGTCACTTTATACAGAGTGGCTCGCGCGACCAACCCATCGATTGTTTGGAGGAGAGGCTATGAGCACGTGGCGAAAATTGAAGCACGAAGATGTGTACGGCGATGAAGAAATCGACGAGCGTTTAAAGGAAGAGCTGCCCCATTGGTACCTGGAAGACGGGTGGATTCGCCGTAAGTACAAGACCAGCGGATGGAAAGGCACTTTAATGGTCGTCAATACCGTCGGTCACCTGGCGGAGGCGGCGTTTCATCACCCCGACCTCACGGTGTCCTATGCGTTCGTGATCGTCAAACTGAAGACGCATTCGGCCAAAGGCGTCACCAACAAGGACTTCGAGCTTGCGCGTAAGATCGAAGAAGTCATCCAATGGCAACCCGGCAAAGAAGGAGGTGCCCTGGAAGGGACACCGGACGATCCCCGGTTCAAATATCTGAAGTACGACTAAAGCGCGGCAATTTGAGAACACGGCGCCGGGTCTCAACATACTCGAGTGCGGCAGACTGCTCTCGCTCTCAAGCATGTTGCAATACATTTCCGCCGCTCGTCCAAACGGACGCGGAAGACCGAATTGTCTCAAAACCGGCATCGTCCACAACGCGCCCAAACGAGACCCAAATACCGGTCGAGCGGCCGCGCTTCGACTTCG
Organism: Arenicellales bacterium; assembly: GCA_041576575.1. GTDB lineage: Bacteria > Pseudomonadota > Gammaproteobacteria > Arenicellales > JAANXG01 > CALZGZ01. The sequence goes on from JBFGKR010000051.1 coordinate 8,225, forward strand.
TTCCGGAAACCCTCCTCTGTTTGCGCCGACGCCTCCGTCGAGGTGCTTGGGCGCACCGCTTCCCGCTTGCGTTCCTTTGCTCGGCAGCGGCCGCGCATGGTACGACGTTCGATTGTGATGAGTCCCAAACGCCCCACGCCCGCTGACGCAGCAACATACGCCCCGGCTGCCCGACGCGCGTCGACCGGCGTTCGGCATCCAATGCCCGCACCACCGACGGCGTCGCGCAAACCCCACACCCGGCCGGTTTGACACAGCAAAAGCACCGAACTCTTATCGGGGAACGTTCTCCCGCAGCGACGCCCGCGCACGCTCGACGCGCGTACGGACTGGAAAAGTTCACGTCCTTTGGTTACATTCTGTCGCGGTGAGGCCTGCCTTGACTCTTTGAAGAATAGAGAATTGGATTGTCGAGGGCTTTTAGGGCGTTGTCTTTTGTATTCGTGCAATGTCCGGGCTCGCTTTGGCATGGGGCCGTCGATCAAACGGTCTCGAATCGTAATCGAGGGCCGCGACGGCGGCGCACGATCCGCGTTTGCCGAACGGCTGCGTGGTCGTGGGAACCGCCGGCGGGCCAGCGTCCGTCAAGGGTCGGTGTCGGCTTCCGAGAACGCCTCCCGGACGTAACAAAAGCGTAAACGAAGACGAAGAAGGAGCGAAAAAATGCGCGGCCAACTTCATCGTAAGTCTGTGTGCCTTGTGCCGATGTCAGCGGCCGGCGCTTGCATGCTCGTGTCCGGCTCGATTCTGGGCCAAACCAGCAGAGACGTGACCGAAGAGATCGTCGTCGAGGCCACACGCGCCGAAATGGCGGTATCCGAAATCCCGGCCGCGGTGGGTGTCGTGGACCAAACCGAAATCCAGTTGGGACGACAGCAACTGGGGTTGGATGAATCCGTGGTGAAGATTCCCGGCATATTTTTGCAGAACCGCTACAACTTCGCCCAGGATTTACGGGTGGCGATACGCGGTTTCGGTGCCCGAGGCAACTTCGGAATCCGCGGTGTGAAGATTCTCGTCGACGGTATACCCA
>JBFGKR010000052.1:0-9137 GCA_041576575.1 Arenicellales bacterium
GGAATTCGCCAACCCCTCAGGGGGCGGCGGATTCAACCCCGATCTGGACCCGCAAACGGCCACCAATTACGAGATCGGACTGCGGGGTGTAGCGCCCGGCGCCAAGGCGCGCTACGAAATCGCGCTGTTCCATATCGAAGTCGACGACGAGATCACACCGTTCGAGCTGCCGGAATTTCCAGGGCGCACCTTCTTCCAAAACGCAGGCGAATCGACGCGAGACGGTATCGAGGCCGCCCTGGTGTTGCAGCCCCTGAGTGGACTCACGGCATCGCTGTCCTACACGTACTCGAGTTTTGAGTTCGACGAATTCACGGTTGACGGTGATAGTTTCGCCGGTAAAACGATCCCCGGTATACCCAAACACACGATATACGGCGAAGTCAGCTACGACCACCCGAGTGGAGTCTTCGCCGTCGGTGACGTGTTATACGTGGGAGAGCTATTCGCGAACAACTCTAACAGCGTCGAGGTGGACGCATACACAGTCGCCAATATTCGCGCTGGATATCGAAAATCGATTAACGATTGGGAGATCACCCCGTTTGTCGGCGTCAATAACTTGTTCGACGAAGACTATAATGCGAATGTACGCATCAACGCATTCGGCGGCCGATTCTTCGAACCGGCGCCGGACCGAAATGCTTTCGGTGGCGTAACCGTTCGCAAATTTTTTTAGTATATCGGGAATGTCTTTGTCACGGGATCTCCTTCGCGTTCGCTCGCCAACGTCTCGAGTGTCCTTGCTCCAATCCCGGTGTCCGTGGTGATAATCTTGGGTCATCATACGGCCTACGTTGTGGCGTGTTGCGTGTATCGCTAGAGAGAGGACCGCGGCGGATTCGGGCGATTCTGAAAAATCCAAGATTGCAGGATTGGATCATCGACGCCCGATCGCCGATAGGTGTAGGATCGATGAGGCGCTGCGGCCGGGACGCGCTACTCCGAATTCATGCTCTACCCATACGCCCATGCAGCATTATCTTTGTAACGTTCATGCAACACGCGGCTACGTACAGAATTTGGGATCGATGACGCGCATTCTTCTCCGACGTATCCTGATCACCTCGTTCATGGTGATTGCGGTACCCGCCGGCAACGCGGCGGACCCGATTGAGCAATTAGTCGCGGAGGGGGAGCGCCGCATTGCCGACAACCAGAACGCCCAGGAGGAAATCGATCGTATCAGCGATCGCACGACCAGCTTGATCTCCGAATACAGGACAGTGACGAAGATCGTCGACGATTTACGCATTTATAACGATGTTCTGGAAAAACAAATCGCCGATCAGATCGCCGAAATCGCGGTCATAAAACAATCTATCGAACGCGTGTCTCTCATGGAGCGTCAAATCGTGCCGCTCATGGTACGCATGATCGACTCTTTGGAAGAATTCATTAATCTGGACGTGCCGTTTTTACTAGAGGAAAGACATGGACGGGTCACCGCCTTGCGTCAGCTGATGTTGCGTTCAGACGCATCGGCTGCAGAGAAACTACGGCGGATCGTCGAAGCTTACCAAATTGAGATCCAATACGGACGCACGATCGAAGCTTATCAAGGCACGATTTGGACGAACGGTAAACCGCGCGAAGTCGATTTTCTCCGCATCGGTCGGATCATGCTGCTGTATCGGACTGTGGGAGGCGAAGAGCTCGGCGTGTGGTCTGGGGCGACCGAAGATTGGAAGACCTTGCCTGCCAGGGAAATCAAAGGAGAGTTTGCGAAGGGTCTGCGTATAGCCCGCAAACAGATGGCGCCCGAGTTGCTTATGTTACCCGTCCCCGCGCCGGAGGCGTTTCGACCATGATCCTGCGTTTTGTAGCGGCCGTACTGTTGTGCGCCGTGCTCGGAGTTGTCGCATCCCCGACCGCGGCGCAGACACTGTCGTTGGACCAACTTCTAGAACAGGTTAAAAAGGGACGCACGAAGGATATCGAAGAGAACGCGGCCCGTCTCCGAACGTTCAAAGAAAACGAAGCGCAGCAGGCGAGCCTATTGGAGCAGGCGAAGGCGCAACAGGAGCAAGAAGAAGCACGCAGCCAGCGGCTCGAGGAAGAGTTTAACAACAACGAGGTCGAGCTCCGACAAGAAGAAGACAAGCTCAAAGAACGCTTGGGCACCCTGCAGGAACTGTTCGGGGTCCTGCAGCAATCCGCAGGAGACGCGCGTGCGCAGTTCCAGGACTCGCTCACACACGTACAATTTCCGGAGAGGACGGAATTCCTCACAACTCTGGCTCGGAAAATGGGTCAAACCAGAGGTCTACCCGAGATGGAAGAGATTGAACGGCTTTGGTTCGAGTTTCAGCGTGAGATGATCGAGTCGGGCAAAGTTGTGCGTTACCCCGCGAGGGTGGTGAACGCCAGCGGCGAAGAGACCGAACAAGAAGTGACGCGCGTCGGGCTTTTCAACGTCGTCGCGAACGGCCGTTATCTGGAGTACGTGCCGGAGACGGGGCGACTGGTCGAGTTGTCCCGCCAACCCGGGGGCCGATTCCTACGCGCCATCGAAGAACTCGAGAACAGCAGCGACGGGTTAGTAGCATTCGGCTTGGATCCCGCACGTGGTGGAAGTCTTTCTGCCCTCGTCCAGGCTCCGAGCTTGCGCGAACGCGTCAGACAAGGCGGCGTAGTCGCCTACATCATCATCGCCCTGGGATTCATCGCTCTGTTGGTTGCCGTCGAGCGACTCATCGTTCTCTCTTTGACCATGTCGAAGGTGCGACGACAGGCCCGGGACCCGGCCCGTCCCGGTGGGAACCCCTTAGGACGAGTCCTCCAGGTGTACCATCATAACAGGGAGGTAGACACCGAAACACTGGAGCTCAAACTCGCCGAAGCGGTCTTGAAAGAAACCCCCGCCTTCAACCGCATGCTGATGTTCTTGAAAGTCATCGCTGTGGTGGCGCCATTGCTCGGACTGCTGGGAACGGTAACCGGCATGATCCTGACATTTCAGGCGATTACCTTATTTGGAACGGGCGATCCCCGTCTCATGGCTGGCGGCATTTCGCAAGCCTTGGTCACCACCGTGCTCGGTTTGTGCGTGGCCATACCGATTGTGCTGTTGCACGCAGTCGTCGCGGGTAAGGCCAGACAGCTCACGGAATTGCTGGAAGAGCAAGCCACGGGAATGGTAGCGGAGCAAGCAGAGCAGCGACACACGCTGCACGCCGTACAGTAACCCCCGGTTGATGGAGCACACATACCACATCGTACCGGCACTCGCCGCTGTTCGACATTTGGTCGAATTGGGCGGCGAAGTCCTGGTGTTAATCGCCGTCCTGACTCTATTCATGTGGGCATTGATCTTCGAGCGGTTGTTGTATCTCGTGGGCGGCCACGCCAAGGCGGTCGATCAGGCGCTCACGCGCTGGAAGTCAAGGTCAGAACACGCGTCGTGGCACGCACACAAAATACGCGAGCGGCTCATCTCAGTGGTTTCTCAGGACCTCGAGCGCAACTTGCGGTTGATTAGGACTTGTGTCGCGGTGTGCCCATTGATGGGTTTATTGGGAACGGTAACCGGCATGATCGAGGTGTTTGATGTACTTGCAATTATTGGATCAAGCAACTCTCGATCCATGGCGGCCGGGGTTTCGAAGGCGACCGTGCCCACCATGGCGGGCATGGTCGCGGCGCTATCCGGATTTGCAGTAAGCGTTTATCTCCAAAAAAAAGCGCAACGAGAGAAGGAGCTGTTAAAAGAACACATGACCATGGAACCTTGAGTGTCGACCATTGATCGAGCAAAACTGCGACCGTGAGTGAGGTGTGAAATGCGGCGAATTCTGGCAAGAGCGACTGCCGACGAGGACGAATCCAGCATCGATATTACACCCATGTTGGATGTCGTTTTTATAATGCTGATATTTTTCATCGTCACGGCCACCTTCGTCAAAGAAACCGGTATCGACGTGGATCGCCCCGTTGCGGTGACCGCCGTGAAGCAGGAACAGGCCAATATCCTGGTTGCGATCGATGCCAATAATGAAGTCTGGATCGACCGAAGAAGAGTCGATGTACGTTCGGTAAGACCGAATATCGAGCGTTTGCATGCGCAAAATCCGCAAGGTTCCGTGGTTATCGTCGCCGACCGCGAATCAAAAACCGACACACTCATCAGAGTCGTGGACTCTGCCCGCGCAGCAGGGGTCGCCGGCGTTGCCGTGGCGGCAAGGGAGAACTAGAACGCCGTCGACATGACTTGCCTCAGTACTATTTTTTCAACAGCATTTATACGCGTCCTGCTGTCTTCGCTCTTGGGCATAGCAGTAACCGTGATGCTTCTGTGGACCATGGACTACCTCATCACCAGCACCGACACAATGGAACTTAAACTACCCCGCGGGCGTCCCCTGGAATTCATTCGCGCGGAACGCAAAGATCCGCCGCCGACTCGCCGAGAAAGGTCACCGGAACAGCCGCCACTGCCTCCGCCGGAGGCGCCTGCGCCGTCGAGATTCGAACCTCCGATTCCCCGTGTCGACAAGATGCCGATAGGGTCGGTGAACGTTGCCGCCGAAGTCGATGTGTCTTCAGATGCATTCAATCTGGGCGTCAGCGAAGGCGACTATCTTCCACTGGTCAAGATCTCGCCCATTTATCCGCCGCGGGCGCTGGCCCGCGGTATAGAAGGCTGGGTAATGTTGGAGTTTACGGTCACCGAAAACGGCGCCGTGACGGACATCCGCGTCATAGATTCCCAGCCAAAGAGCAAGATCTTCCATAGAGCGTCGATAGACGCGGCGTCGCGATGGAAATACAAACCCCGCGTCATCGACGGCAACGCAGTCGCGGTGCAGGGAGTGCGGCACAAGATAACTTTCAAAATCAAGAAATAGCGGATGGGTTTATATCGCAGTCTATTTCGACCTTGGCTTACAGTGCTGGCGGTCGTTCCGTTCCTGGCGCTCAGCTTCGATCTAACGACTCCCCGATTCGCGCACGCGGCGAACCAGACCCGGTCAGCGCCTGCTATCCGGCAACCCATCTTCCGGGATCTGGAACGCGCGCAGAAGCTCATCGAGCAGAAAGATATAGAGCAGGCACAAACTGTCTTGCAGCAACTTCGCGCCGAGAAAAGCTTGTCTCCCTACGAAGCCGCGCTGTCCTGGAATCTAACGGCCTACGGGCATTCTCTGCGACAACGCTACCAGGAGGCGATTAGCGCCTACGAGAACGTGATCAGCACTACGGGTGTTCCCCGGGCGTTGACAGAAAACGCAACCCTTTCTTTGGCGCAACTGTATTTCACTGTCGAGGAATATCGGCGGGCCATCGAAGCGTCGAATCGCCTGATAGACCTGACTGAAAAGCCCAATGCGGACGTGTACCTCCTCATCGGTCAAGCTTATTTCCAACTCGGCGAGTATCGACAAGCGCTGGATCCGATAAAGACCGCAATCGACGAGAATCGGAACGCCGGTGTAAAACCGAAAGAACAGTGGCTGTTGCTGTTGCGGGTGATCTATCACGAGCTGGGCGATTACGACAACATGCTCGCGGCGGTCAAAGAATTGGTGCGGTTGTACCCGAAAATCGAATATTTACGAACACTTGCCGGGGTATACAGCGAGCTGGAAGACATGAAAAAACAACTCACCTTGTTGGAAGCCATCTACGAACAAGGAGAGCTTGACACGGGGCCCAACCTGATAAATTTGGCAAACCTGTACCTCCTGCATCGCATCCCCTACAAAGCAGCGAGGGTAGTGGAAAACGCGCTGCAAACGCAGCGCATCGAGCAATCGGAGCGGAATCTGATATTGTTGTCCCAGGCGTGGTACCAAGCTCGCGAGGTGGAAAAATCGATCGCCCCGCTCCAGCAGGCAGCGGAAATGTCGAAAAACGGCGAGTTGCATCTACGTCTTGCGCAGTTGTACATCGATTTGCAACGTTGGGAGGAAGCCGCCTCGGCGATCCAGAGAGGGCTCGTCAAGCGGGGGATAAAGAGACCCGATAAAGCGCAACTGATGCTGGGCATGGCGCTGTACAACCAAAACAAACTTGCGCAAGCGAAGTTATCGTTTCAGGAAGCGGTAGCAGACGAGCGTAGCGAACAGATCGCCCGCCAGTGGATGACTTATCTCGACGCCGAAATCGAGCGCCGTCAGCGCTTAGGGGACTTGGGCGAGCCGCCCACCTGAACGGCGGTGCAACCATCCCGCCGTTGTGCCCCGCCCGACACCACACGTCATCAGGCAGTCGTTCGCGCCCACGCGTTCGCCTCGTAGGAATACCCGCGAAATCCCCGGCCTAACCGCTGACCCGGTTTTCACGACGCGAATGCGCCGCCGGTGAACGCTCCTCCTTGGGTAGATAGCTCGCTAAAAGGCACAACAAGGCCAGGCTGCCGAAAACCCAACGGATGTCCCGAGCGGTACGTTTTGAGTAGCCGAAGCGCGGCTGCATTAAGGTGCGCGCAAGCTGGTCCGGGGAGGACAGACGATGGTAGGCCAACCCCACCTCCGAGGCCAGCTCCAACAGGTAATTCTCGCGCAGAGCCGATAGGTGTTCGGTACCCGAGGCGATGCGTCGTGCGACATCGGTGCGGTCGACGCCGACCAGGACCTCGTCCTTTACGCTACTATTGCGCCCCGTAGAATAGACGTCCACCTGCAGGACTTCGTCCGCTTCCCAGGTTCCAATGGCGTCCCCGACGTTATTGAACTTGGGAATCGGTACGGGCGTCGTGCCGCCGACACCGACAATCAAGCCCGCATTTGCGCCCGGTGTTCCGGAGAATCGAGGGCGAAGTTCCCGATGCACCGGCGGTGCCTCGTGGCCGTCGGTGAGAAACACCAAGTGGGCAGGATCTTGCATTTGTTCCATGATGCCGAGCGCGGAATACAATCCCTTGCTCACTTCACTGCGTGCCCGCCACGCCGTTTTCCAATCGAGGTCAACGACGCTCTTGATCATTTCGTCGTAATGCTCACACACCTCGACCGGTGAAAACATCAATAATGCGCGATGTTGCGTAAATACTCCCAAGCCCACGTCCGAACCGCACGGGAAACGGCGAAGCGCAACGGCGACGGAAGATTTTGCGAACTCCAACCGAGAGACACTAGCGGAACCGTCGGCGTCGCGCACGTTCATGCTCTGAGTAATATCAAAAACGAACACAAATCGGTAGTGATCCCGGGAAAGATCAAGCGAAGGCAGCGCAAACGTGAAAGCGAGTAACGAAAGGCTCAATGCCGTCAGCCACAGGCGGGGACCGGAGAGCGTTCCCTTCAGCAATCTTAACGCGGGTGTGGCTTTTGCGGCCGCTCGCACCATTACGGAAGTTCTCGCGAAGATTCGATGATGCCCAGCGCCTGCGGGCTGTGTTCCGGCATGAAATAGGCGTCTGGCTCGAACTCGTCCTGGTCGGGTTGTAATTGCAAGACCCTTTCCAGATTGTAGCGCGCCGGCCAGAACTGTTCGTCGTGACGGAGTAATTGGCGGTACGTCTCCTTCGCCATTTCCAGCAGTGGTACGGAAAGATGCGCCGCTTCGTCGTCGGCAGCGTTGATGGCCCACTGAAGATAGAGCGTCGCAGTGTTATACCGTGCTATGGTGCCCAATTGATCTCGTTCTTTGGCCAATGCGGCGTATACCTTCACAGCGTCCTGATAAGCACCACGACGCTGCAAATCGAGCGCCCTCGCAAAGCGCCCATAGGCGCCGGAAAAATGCGCTACTTCGGCGACCGAATTTTGCTCAAACGCGGCGTTCAGAGCGGTGCCTTGTTGAACACGGTATCCCAGATAAGAAATGATTCCGGCGCAGACGACGGCCACGGCGACCGCTATTCGGGTCAATTGTTTTTTACGCGAGCTGAGGTCCATGAAGTCGCCTCGAGTATCCGAAGTCCGAGCAATGGAACAAGACATAGCGTCGCAGCAAGGTAAAACCAGTGACCCAGTGACTTTTTGGGTTTGATTTCCCGATAGTGTATTGGCAGGTTTTGCAACTGGCCCACATCCGCAATCACCTGTTCCAGAGATTGTGGATCTTCAGCCGTGTATGCGCGATAGGGCACGCGCATCTCGGAAAAGAATCGATGCAGAGATCGGTGGGGGAGCATTTCGTCAGTTTGATTCGCGGGTAATGCATCGAATATGCCGGGCGTATTACGCGTGCGCATGTACAGCCAGTACAACGCAATCCGATGTCGTTTCGCCAGGTGCTCGATGCGTTCACGTGTCTCCCATTTAAGATTCGCAGCACCATCTGAAATCAACATGACAACGCGTGAACCGGTGTAGGGGCGGCCTTCGAAGAAACGTAGAGCTCTTTCCAATGCGCCGCCGACGTTCGTCTCCGCCAGGCCCCGGCCGGTATTTCCGGCTTCTATAGCCGCTTGAATGAGCGCCGGTTTTTGCGTCAGGGGCATCACCGGGATCGGGTTGGTGCTGAAGATGATCATGCCAAACATATCCGCTTTACGCTGAGCGGCGAATTCCGACAATAACCTTCGCGCCATCTCGCCTTTTGATACACCTCTCGGTTGTGCCAACGCGGACACGTTGTTCCCGCGCTGTGTGTAAAACGGTTGGTCCATGCTGCGGCTGCGATCCAACAACACGACTATCTGTGCGCCCTGGCCCACTCGCTCGCTGGCCTCGGTGGGGCGGTAAGGATGCGCCAATGCGATGACGAGCGCCGTAATCGCGAGGCTCGCCAACGTCCGCTCCGCAACGGACAGTGTGGTCGAAAAGCGATCGGGGGGTATCAACGTTAACGACGAAAACGTATTCATCCCTCCGCCGGTCCGGACCCACGGAACAATCGCGAGTACCAGTCCCAGCAGGACCCCGAGATGCGCGAACTCAACAATCATATGAGACCTCGTTCTGCGTCACGGCATACGCGGCAAAGGTTTACGAGCGCGTCCAAATCGGGATTTGACTTCGATGCATAACTGGTAAAAAACCGTCGTTGCGATTCCGAATAAAATCGTTCGATCTCGGCGCGTTGAGGTTCGAATTCGGGATTGTCGATAAAGAACTTCGCCAGCGTCCCATTGAAGACCGCGACGCCCGCTGTCTCGTCAAACGCGCGGTGCGTAAGGCGCAACGCCTCTTCATACTGGGATGGTGACGACGGCGAAAATCCTCGTATCTCGCGGTACGCCCGCGCGA